>DATHPY010000564.1:0-3644 GCA_035483315.1 Puia sp.
AATTATCTTTCAATTCATATTGTCTGATTGGTGTTAGTCCTGGAATTAAGATTGGGAAAATGTAAGTTTCCGGATCTTGATTTTTATTACCCCATTTTGTAATCGTTTTCCACATTTCCGGTTTGAGGTAGCAGGATATTACAATTGGTTCGCCTCCTCGCGAAGTAAATTCAGTTTTGGCACGTTCGAAGAATTCGCCTTCTTTGACTCTACGCGCGTCCAACAAAATAGAAATTTGTGTTTGCATGATAAATGTTTTTTCTCTTCTCAATCTGATTTCATCTCTTTGCACATTCGCACAATTAACTTGCACAACTTCGTGCAGTAAAATCACATCAAAAAACGTAAACCAAATTTACACAACCAGCGCCCCTGCTTATTCTCCAGCTTCTTAACCAAAATGAATATAAAAAAATCTAAAACGATAACGTCTAATCGAAAAAACTTGCATTTAATTTATCAGATTTTATTTTTTTATCCTTATTCTTACTTTCGTTTTTGATGAAATCAAAATGCCTAAATCATTGTTAATGATTGCAAGAAGAAAAAAAATCGTTTACTTAATTTTGTGAGGAGCGAATTTGTTGAAAAGAAAAAATAGTAAGTAACAGAAAGAAAAAGCAAAAATTCATTCCAACTTTCTGACGCTCTTATTCAGCGGGTCCAGAGTTCGAGTCTCTGCGAGGACACATTGAATTGCAAACAATTCTGAATCAAAAGTCTTTAGTTTGTTCGTATTTGCACAAAATCAATTTTAGTTTTTCCAAAAAATGTCCTCAAGTACTTTATTTAAATTGACTTAATTATGCTTATTTATCTTTTGAAAATTTATTTGTATCAATTTAGATTTTTTTGATCTTTTTTCACTTGAAACCCGCTGACTAAATTGAGTTTTTTAAGCTCTATCGACACGTTGAATTCAATTCCTTTTACCAAAAAAATCGGCTTCGAATTTATCATAGTCCGACTTTATCACTTCTTCTTTCTAACAGAATCGTATCCCTCCAAGTTCCCTGCATTTGTCCAATTTTTTCTCTTGTTCCTATAATACGAAATCCCGCTGCCTGGTGAATTTTAATACTTGCATTATTTTCAGGAAATATGCCAGCTTGCAATGTCCAAAAATTATGCTGCTCGCTTTGTTTTATTAATTCTTCTAATAAAGCTCTTCCAATTCCTCTGCCCCTTGCGGTTTCATCAACATAAACGCTTACTTCGCCAACACCTGCATAAACACATCTCCCAGAAACTGCGGTAAGTGCTGCCCATCCTAAAACTTTTTCATTTTCTATTGCAATCAACCGACAAGTTTTTACATGTGCACTATCCCATTCTTCCCATTCAGGAGCTGAGGTTTGAAAAGTAGCATTACCCGTTGCAATCCCGTTTTCATAAATTGCTTTCACTTGCGACCAGTGATCAGGTTTCATTTCAGTTATTTCCATGAAAATTATTTTTAAAATCCTTTTCGCAGCATATCAGCATATTCATTTGGTAAAATACTTTCTTCAATTGCTTTAGCAGCTTTTTCAATATCATAATCAAATCGGATAAATTCTACATTGAGGATTTCTTTATTTTCAATACTCGAATTTTCATTTATCGTCAGCATCACATAACATCCTTTTGGATTATTATCTTTTGGTTTTCCTACTGAGCCGATATTGATCGCGTGCCGGTAATGATCTTTATTTTCTGCGTGCGAATTTAAGATTCTGTGATAAGGTTTATGCGTATGTCCGAAACACATAATATCTGCGTCAGCTTGTTCCATAATTCTCAAAAGACTTTTTTCATCTCTGTCCTCAAATAAATATTCATTGATCCTACGGGGACTCCCGTGTACCAGAAGCAAATTTAATTTATCATTATTCAATTGAAACTCCACTTTGATATGAGCAGGCAGGGTTCTCAAATATTTTCTTTCTTCATCTTTTACAATTGAATTAGTATAAGAAATAGAAACCTTACCCATTTCTTTTTCAATGTCTGTTTTATAGGCGCAGCCGCAGTCATCGCTCGTTCTTCCAATTCCAAAGTCATAATTACCTGCAATGGTTGGAATTTGTCGCTTTCGTATTTCACCAATCACTTCATTAGGCCAAATATTGTACCCTACTAAATCCCCGAGGCAATAAACGGCATCCGGCTTTCTTTTATCAATTTCTGTGAGCACTGATTCAAGCGCCGGAAGGTTTGCATGAATATCAGAAAATAAAGCGATCGTCATATTATTTTACATTTGAAACATTAAAAAAATTCAGTATCACGATCTTCTCATTCGCATTTAAATTTTGCTGTCCTTCTTCAGCCCAGAGTACAACCTGCTCAGAACTGTTATCGAGATAATAAGTTTTATAAGTGCTCATGATATAAAAATTAATTGTTACAATTAATCTTTCAAATGATCCTCTTTGATAATCATAAATGCAAGCACAGCAGTTAAAGCGCCTATTACTGGGGCAAGAATATAGATCCAAAGCGATTGAAAATGCCAACCGATCAACGCAGGGCTTATTGAACGGGCTGGGTTCATAGATGCTCCACAAATAGGTCCTGCAAATAACGCCTCAAGACCGACAGTGCTTCCGATCGCTAGTGCGGGTACTAAAACAGAATGGTCTTTTTTGTCAGTGCTTGTCAAAATAACAAGCATCAATAAAAAAGTAAGAATAAATTCCAGGATGAACGATTGCGTGTCAGAGCCTCTTGGAAGCGTTGCTCCTAAAAACTGGTTTGCAGGAAATAGAGTTTTAAGAATTAAACTTGCCAGGCACGCTCCGGCCAATTGAGCAAAAATGTATGGGAAAATGTTTTGCCTTTTGAATTTCTTTGCAACGCTAAGTGCAATTGTAACTGCCGGGTTTATATGTGCACCGGAAACATGACCAAGTGAGAGGATCATAACCATCACGATCAGTCCGAAAACAATCGCAATACCCACATGAGTTAATGCGCCACCTGTTTCCTGGTTGATGACAATTGCTCCCGTCCCGCAAAACACCAATGCGAACGTTCCTAAAAATTCTCCAGTTAATCTTTTGATCATTGCTTAATTTGATATTTACTTGGAATAACCCAATAAAACGCAGCAAAAAATTATTATTCCAAGTGATACCAAGATCAAACGGAAAATCTTTTTATCCGTTATCATAATATAATTTTTTTAAGGATAATAATTGTACCCCTTAATTACAACATCCCGGATCGCAACAAGCTCCATCTTTTTTTTCTGCAAATACTGTAATGCTAAAAATTCCAGTACCTGATTTCTTGAATTGGTCTATTTCTTCTGCAGATAAATAATTAATTAAAATTTCATCCGGCACAACTATGGCTTTTTCTTTTTGGATGGTGATATTTTTAAATCCATTCAATTCAATTAATTCCATGTAAGCCTGTTTTTGAATTGCACCAGAGACGCATCCAGAATACATTTCTGCAGTCTTGCGGATCTTCTCAGGAAGGTCGCCGATAAGAACAATATCAGAAATGCTAAAATGACCACCAGGTTTTAATACACGGAAAATTTCTTTGAACACACCATCTTTGTTCGGAACCAGGTTCAACACACAATTGCTTACAATTACATCAGCAATGTTTGAAATGACCGGCATTTTTTCAATATCCCCTTGTCTGAATTC
>DATHPY010000565.1:0-8590 GCA_035483315.1 Puia sp.
CATTCTAGAGGTTGCGGGGCAATATAGTGACCAGGCTTATTTAGATAGTCCCAGAATAATTTTTGTCACAAAAAATTATAAGGATTTTTGCGAATCGCAAAAATGCTGGCTGCCGCATTCAGATTTGCTCTCAGAATTAACTAATCAGGGGATTAATCCTGAAGTAATAAAAATAGTTCCTGATATAAACAGTGCTTTTGACTTAGTTTATACTACTCCGTCCACAGTGATTCTAAAGGAGGTCAAAACGTTTATCACAGGTCCTGAATTTTTTAAATCAGTCTTAATCGATGAAGCAAAAAGCTTATTGATGAAATTTATGCCGTACAAAAGTTTTGAAAGCGAAGAGGTTGGGTTTCCTTCTACGTACGAAAGTCCCACCATTGATAGTTTTGATGAAGATTTTGAATTTGCTGTCAGCTCTGTCGATATATTAAGCGATAATGAAATAGGAATCAAATTGAATGTATCGGTGACCTGTCTTTTTGATATTTTTATTTTCAAGTCTGATCTTTGGTGCATGACAGAAGATACCCCGAGTGTATATGATTATGACTGGAATGAGCAATATGTTGCAGCTCAGAAAGAAAAAAAGGTATGGTTTATAATGGATTTGATCGTCGATTCAAAACTAGTATCTGTTCAAAATTGCGACATCGAAATCGATGAAAAAAGTAATTCCGAGTCTTTATTGAAACATATAAACGCTGATTTATGAGTTGCCATAATTTCTCTCGACTATTAGGCTTTTAATGCAAAACTCTTTCTTACACTTTTTGTTTTTAAAAATTTACATGGAAAGGAAGATATAAAATATGACACTATGGGGTTTGCTTAGCCTTTTCTTGAATAGCTGAAAGACTTTCTAATAAGAATAAGCTCATTGCCCCCGCGAGGTTGACGGCCAAAGCGGCATGTCGCATAGAAGGCCGGGCATTGGTAACCCGCCGACCATGGGCATCGCTAAGCCTATTTCGAAGTGAGGCAAGCCCGTCAACAATAGCTGAAGCACCTTTTAATATCTGTTTGAATGCTGTCTCGCTATGTTGATCTGGAGACAAGTTCAATTTAGCAGCGGCTGTTTTATAAAGTCTTGGAAGGTCAACCGTTTCATCATATTGTTCACCAAAAGAATCAAGAATATGTTTGCAAACTGTCTCTATCAACGTCCTTGCTGAAGTTATTGCAGCCTCAGGGTCCGTTAACATTCGCTCCAATGCCTTGTTCCAGATTTCATTAATGTATCCTTCCGTTATAATAACAGCGTCCGCAATCACTATTTCATTTTCCTGAAACTTCTCCATTAACGGTGCAAAAGCCTTCTGCAAGAAAAACCTCCTGTCTCTATATCCTCCAAAAGACTGGATTGCCGGCCAAAATTCACTTAAAGTATGACTGTTTCGGATTAAGTCAGGGAGAAGCCTCTTAATCTCCGGCTTTTTTAACAGAGGCTGTCGTAACAATTGATACTTCTTATCATCCCAAGTCCCTCCTGTAGCAATGGCGGTGACAAATTCTTTTAAAAGTATTACTTTCCTGAATACATCGTCTTCGATTTGCTGCCACTCCTTGTTTACCTTAGTTTTTAGTTCAGACGTGATCCCAAGAGAAACCAGATCTTTCAATAAATCCTCAATCACAAAATATTCCTTAGTCCATCGAAAAAACTGAATGATAAATTCAGAAATTATTTCAAGAAATTGATCACGCCTTTCGTCGAACAATATATTTAGCAGAAAACCTAAGAGTTCATCATAGTTGGTCTCGGAATCAAATATATCTAAAAAGGAATTAGTTTTCCTCGAAGAACGCTCACGCATATGCTGGTCGTTAGCTCTTGCCCATATTTCATCCAACCCCATATCATTTAACAATCGCAAAAAATCATTGGTCTTAACGAATGAGACAAATCCGATCTTCAATAGATCGTCGTATAAAGGCATTATTTTAATGAATATCTTCAAATCCCTATTTCTGTAAGAATTAATAAATGAGGTATAAAGGTAAATAACTACTCAGAGGTAATTATTTCTTTCACGAATACAAAATCCATAGCGAAAATTTAGCATGCTTTGAATGTCTATAAAAAAACTGCGTAAAAGCGAAAGCAAATTTAGCGGCTCCTTCCCGCAACCAAAAGATTACGGCATAAACACAATTCCTTTCGCACAGCCCCATCATTTATTCCGATTTCTATGGGTTAAGCAACTTTTTTATAAATATAATTTTTTTCAAAAATTCTGTCTTGTTTAACACAGGCAAATATCCTAAGGACAAGTTTATTGCGAACTGCATTAAGTACTGACATTTTGTTTTTCCCTTCTTCAACTTTCCGGATGTAATAATCTTTTATATCTCCCTCGAGTTGAATTGCAGAGAGAGCAGCTAGGTGAAGAAGTGTTTTTATTGTTTTGTTAGCTCGGTGAGATACCCTGCTTCTTTTCCGGACGCTAGTACCAGAGGTATGATCGAAGGGGACGACCCCACAGTAGCAGGAATATTTTTTTGGATCTGAGATTGTCAGGAATTCATTCGTAGTTACTAAAACATATGCTGCGGTCAAAGGACCGACGCCATCAATGCTAGTAATTATTTTATAGAGGTGAGATATTTTTTCGTCTTCTTTTAAAATATTATTTATCTCTTTTTCAATTGCAAATATTTGTGCGTGTAGAACCTTTACAGGTTCGGTCGCAAATTTTTCAATTGATTTAAGAATGCCCTTTTCGTAAAACCGTTTTTGCTCTTTGAATGTACCGGACAATTGTTTTTTTGCTTTGAGCAGCCTTGAACGCTGGTGTAACAGTGCAGCTATCCTATCGAGTATTGGCTTGGGTGCTTTCCAAAGTATCATGTTCTTGTGATTTTTAAAAGCGTAAAGCGCGATTCTTTCACTATCAACTTTATCGTTTTTTCCTCTCGCCCTGCCCGAGCTCCACTTGATCTGTTGTGAGGATTCGAGCCATATCTTAGCCCCTTTGGAATTCAGCCATCTTAGTAAGATCATGCTATACATGCCTGTGTGTTCCATGCAGAACAAAGTTTCCTCAATGGAAGCTACATGCTCTTCCATCATTTGAAGAATAACCGTGTTGATCTCTTTTGCTGTGTTTGCCATCTGACGATAGCATATAATCTTGCCATTGTTTACCATGGTGACATCTAAAGTGTTTTTAGAAATGTCAATGCCTACAAAATGATGGATTTGCATAAACTTTTTTTTTGAAAATGAATGAAAAAGTCAATTATGTTTTGAACACAATCAAAGCCTTTCTAATGGGTCGTTAGCCCGAATTTCTATTTGAAGCTTGTTCAAAACAACCGATAGAGGATTTAATCGGAATATAGGCTTTGCTCCTTGTTCCATTTTTAATGCGCCTCTATCGGCAATTGATTTATTGCTGAACTCAAATCAACAACTTTTTCGAAAAACATTATCACCCGGGTACTGATTATGATTATTCTTTATTTACCTAAGCTTTCCCCTGTCAACCCCCCTTTTTTTTGTGTGGGGGGATTGCCAGGGGAAAGCATTTTGGTTTTTATGAACACTAAAATTATATATATTAAAAGAACAGCAAACCTAAAGGTTTCCTTTTGGTGTCTTCCTCACGCTTTGCCGCTTTTATTTGAGCTTTCTTTTTTCTTGTTTTTTCTTTTACAAACATTTTTTTTCGAATACGTTAAAACATTTCGGTTATGGAGCAACATCATTTATCGCGGTTGATGCGCATGAGTTGGGAAATTCAACGAAAGAAAAAAATTAGTCGCTCAAAGTCTCTTTTTGCAGCATGGGCGATTTTTCTGAATGAAGATGTCACGGTTTTTTATCTCACGAAAAAACATAGTCATGAACGTTACATCAACAAAGTGCAACCACAACATCTTACATTATTTAATCAGTAAACATTTATTCACTATAAAATTACATTTATGGAAATTTTAATCGGAAGAATTACAGCAGATGCAAAAGTAAACACACTCAAAGACGAAAGAAAAGTCGTCAATTTTTCAATTGCCATCAATGACAGTTACAAAAAGAAAGGAACAGAACAAGTAAAAAAAGTTGTCACTTTTGTAAACTGCTCTTTTTGGATTGGCGAAGGGATTGCAAAACATCTGACTAAAGGCACTTTGGTTGAAGTTGCCGGACACATCAGTGTGAGCGCTTACAATGATTTGGAAGGCGAGCCAAGAGCAAGCCTCAATTTTCACGTAAACAATATCAAACTTCACGGAAAATCATCTTCACAACAACAGGTCACGGAAAATGTTCCGGTGAGTGCTGATGCGGGCACAAAACCTATTAACGATTTGCCTTTCTAAATTTTGTAATGTATCAGCGCAAAAAAAATGCGTTGATACTTTTTATTTATTCATTAATCTATCCGTAGCAGATGCCGCCTGCGGTATATAAATAAAAGCTTGGCAACTGATATGAAAAGTTTAAATCAACAAACAACAAAGATCTTTTGCAAACTCATGCAAAAATTAGATGAAAATAATTACGCAAAACTTCGCGCCGAAGGATTCATGCCGCTCGTTATCGAAATGCTCGAAGAAAACATTGAAACACTTTACGGTAAAGCCAAATGTGTAAGCGTTGCTCATTATTACGAGCAAAATGGCGACTTGATGAGCGACCCCCAAATGAATTTTATCGTTGTTGACAAAAGAAGCGAGCAAACCGATTTTGAAAGTATAGCTATTTATCCTCAAAGTTTTCGTCAGGACAATTTAGGTGTCTATGAAGAAAGTATTGTAATCATCAATAATAAAATAGCATCGTTCAATAAATACTTTCAATATGCTCATTGCACATTCGCGGTACAATGGTTGCGAAATATTTCACAACAGGGTTTTTTAAAATAGACAGATTATTATTCAATAGAAAATTTAATGAGCTATGGAACAGGAAATTAATATCAAAATCATAAACGCGGTTTCAGAAATAGACATAGTATATAAATCAAAGGTCAAAGCATCTTTAAGGCCGAAGATTCTGAATTCAAAAGATGCTCATGCTATCTTTTTAAAATATTGGGACGAAAACAAAATCGAACTGGTTGAACAGTTTAGCGTAATGTTTTTAAACAGGGCTAATAAAGTGCTTGGCATTTACCAAATGTCAACCGGCGGAATTACCGGCACAATCGCTGATATCCGGCTACTTTTTGCAGCAGCTTTGAAGATTTCGGCTGTATCATTTTTAGTATGCCATAACCATCCAAGTTCGAATATTTCGGCGAGCAAATCGGACAGGGAACTAACAGCAAAAATAAAGCGGGCAGGTGAATTGCTTGATATAAAATTACTCGACCATATCATTATGAATGCTGATGTGGATTATTATTCAATGGCTGACGATGGATTGATTTAGAAAAAAAATATTAAGTACCAAAAAGCGGCGTTGCAATGCGGCGGCCGCTTTTTCTTTTTCAAACGCCAAAAGAAAAAGCGGGCAAAAAGAAAATGCTTAATGCCGAAGGTGTCTTCGACGAATCTTTTATGTTTATAAAATAATTTTTAAGTAGTCCGCTTTCAGGACATCTTGTTATTGATGCCTCAAAAAAATAATTTTACCCTGTTATTTTATTGAATTGTGAATCCCGAAAAATGACGTGTATGAATTTCAATACTTCAAATTATTTTCTTTCAATTGTTGATATTTTTTTCATCGGAATTTATTCGACATCCCATTTGTCTATTTCTTCCTCTGACCTTTTTATGACGTAAATTTTTAATGAATCAATTGGGCTTAAAGAATTTCTTGAGGGAGATTCCCAAAGGCCTCAGTACCACATTACTCGGGTACGGCAAGATGTTCAATTGTCCGACGACAATTGCATCTTGCCCTCCACTCCGGAGTCGTTCCGGGACTGATTCTGATAATGTAGAAACAATCATAAAAGTGTATAGGGACTATGGAGCAGAAGGAGCAATCGAATTATTCGTGTAAAAAAACGGTAAGGTTTAAGCCGGCAGAATTAGAACAACTAGAATCTTATTTTAAGTCAACCACCTGCGGGAAGCTGAGTGACTATATCCGCAGAGTGCTTCTTAAAAAACCAGTTGTTGTAAAATACCGGAATCAGTCTGCCGATGAATTTTTATCTGAAATGATTTTGCTCAAGAAAGAGTTGAACGCGATTGGAAACAATTTCAACCAGTCTGTAAAAAAACTGCACATGCTTGACGACATTCCAGAATTTAAATCTTGGATAATTCAAAACGAAACAAACAAGGAAACCCTTTTTAATAAAATAAATGAGATCCAAATCCGGATGAATCAACTCTATGAAATATGGTCGTCAAAATAACTTCACCGCATAGCATGCGTCGCGCGCTCAACTATAATGAAAAAAAAGTGCAACGCAGAATTGCTGAATGTATTCATGCCGGAAATTTTTTAAAGGAACTCCCGGACATGAATTTTTATAACAAGATGGAAAGATTTCAGAAACAAATTGAACTCAATCAACGTGCGAAAACGAATACGCTGCATATTTCTTTGAATTTCGATCCATCAGAAAAATTTTCAAAAGAAAAATTAATTGCGATAGCCAATGACTATATGAAAAAAATAGGCTTTGGAGACCAGCCTTATTTAATTTATATGCACAATGACGCAGGTCACCCGCATATCCATATTCTTACAACTAATATTCAAATGGATGGCAGGCGGATAGACACATTTAATATTGGTAAGAACCAATCTGAAAAAGCAAGGCAGGAACTCGAATTAAAATATGAGCTGGTGAAAGCAAAAGGAAGGGAACACAAACGGGAATTGTTTCCCGAAAAAGTTTTAGCTCGAAAATTAGACTATGGAAAATCGGATTTAAAAAGAAGCATAACCAATGTGCTTGATAATGTCCTCAACCAATACAAATATACATCACTTGCAGAACTCAATGCATTGCTCAGGCAGTATAATATTGTTGCCGACAGAGGTTTAGAAAATTCGAGAACATTTAAGAACAAAGGACTTTATTTCCGTGCAATTGACAACGATGGAAATAAAATCGGTGTGCCGATTAAGGCAAGTTCGATATATAGCAAACCTACTTTGAAAAATCTTGAAATGAAATTCGCTGAAAATGAACTAAAACGAAAACCGGATTTGCAAAAAATGCGAACTGCGATAGACTGGACATTAATAAAGCCTAAAAAAAATCTCGAGGAATTTATTCGCGCTCTTGAAAAAGAAAGAGTGACAGTAGTTGTCCGACGAAATGAACAGGGACTTCTGTATGGGCTTACTTATATTGATCATAATACAAAATCAATTTTCAATGGAAGCGATCTTGGTAAGGAATATAGTGCGAAAAGAATTTTAGAAAGATGCGGATTGTGTCTTGAATTACCAAAACAGGCAAAAGAAAAAATCCCGGAACAAATTTCTACACACACGATCGCGAAAGAATTTGAACAATCACTTGAACCTAAAAACAATCAAGAGTTTTCTAAGGCGCTTGAATTATTGATGACCCCGGTAGCAGACTATGAAAGTCTTCCTTATGAACTCAAAATGGAGAAAAAAAGAAGAAAACAAAAACAAAGAAATCGTCACTTATAAAAAGAACAGCCATGAGTATGCAAACAGGAGAGAACGAACAAGGGCTTAGAAAAATACTTGACCTCACAAGAGGAATCAGTATTGTCGTGCTTTTTTTACATTTTTATTTTTATTGCTATCAGGCTTTTAGAGAGTGTCATTTTTCTGCACCCATCGGTGATAGATTGATGATGAATATTTCTCACACCGGTCTTTTCAGCAGTTTTAATAAATCTAAATTAATTGCGCTGTTATTCCTGGTCATTTCGCTTGTCGGAGCGAGGGGAAGGAAAAATGAAAAGCTGCGTTATATAAATGCTTTCATTTATATATTGATTGGTCTTGTTTTATTTTTTGCAAGCTGGGGATTATTTTTCGTTGAACTTCCGGTTGTGCCAGGATCAATTACTTATATAAGCGTGACAGTTTTGGGATATTTGGTTCTTTTGTCTGGCGGCACATTGCTTACTCGCATCATCAAACAGAATTTTGATGACGATGTATTCAATAAAGCCAACGAATCATTTCCGCAGGAAGAAAGATTACTCACTAATGAATATTCCATTAATCTTCCGGCCCAGTATAATTTTAAAGGGAAGATTAAAAAAAGTTGGATCAATATTATCAATCCCTTTCGTGGTTTGCTCGTGATGGGTTCCCCTGGAAGCGGTAAATCATATTTTGTCATTCAACATATCATCAAACAACATATTGAGAAAGGTTTTTCCATGTTTGTGTACGATTTCAAATATGACGATCTGACTAAGATTACTTACAATCAATATTTACAGAATAAAAAAAATTACAAAATCGAACCAAAATTTTTTTCGATCAATTTCGACAACCTGAATTATTCGCATCGATGTAATCCGTTAGATGTTGCATCCATGCATGATCTGACAGATGCTGCCGAATCCGCACGTACAATTCTTCTGGGGTTAAACCCAGATTGGATTAAAAAGCGTGGCGATTTTTGGGTAGAATCTCCCATCAATTTTGTAACAGCCGTAATTTGGTTTTTATGTAATTACG
>DATHPY010000566.1:0-2909 GCA_035483315.1 Puia sp.
TCACCATCAAAAACGCGATCAACGCGCAAAGAAAAAATGAAGGAAAATACAAAAATCTATCGCTTTCCGAAGTTTTAGTACTCACAGAAAATAAAACAGGTATTGCAGCAGTGATCAAAATCAAAATGATCAATTTTAAAAAAAATATTCTTTCATAATTGTCCTTTTTGAATTTTTTGAAAAAGAAAAAAAGAATGCCCGCGATAAAAACGGCAAGCAATGCAAATAAAATTATCTGCAAATAATAATTCTGTACAGGAGGTACAAAAAGACGACCTACAACTTTAAATAAATTAGCTGTATAGTGTGTTATTGTTTCTGTGAAAAAATTTTTTCCATAAGATCCCAAAAAACCTCCGGACATTTTTAACCGGATGACAAGATGAATGATAAGCGTTGCGCCCAATGCAATTATCCACGAAATATTTTTTTTAAATATTTTTTGCCTGCTATCATAGTTAATCACAAGAATCATTAGCGGCAGTAAAAAAATTGATTCATAAGAAGCCAGTCCGATAAACCAGCATAAACAAACAAGAATAATTTTACGTGTTTGCGAAATATTGCTGACCAGGATCAATAAACCCAAAATACCAAAAGTAGATGCCATCAATGATGCGCGCCCGAGTATCCACACGATACATTCGTTATGAAATGGATAGGTTAAAAAAAGCAGGCTTGCGGTAAAAGCAAATATTTTTTGTTTATGAGAACTATCCGTCCATTTCCATTTGTTACAAAATTGAAACAGCAAAAAACTATTAATGCCATGAATTAAAATATTGAAAACATAATAACCTGAAGCATGAAATCTGCCGATGAGATAATTGAAATATATAGCGATATCGGAAAGTGGTCGAAAAAACCCATTGATAAAAATAACTTTATCAATAGCAACTCTTTTCAAAACACTATAATCATCACATACAAATGGTCTGTTGATTATTAAAAAATAAAAAAGAAAAGATAAGCCGCAAAAAAATAATAATAGCAGTCCGTTTTTTTTCATTTTTGATTATCGAATTAGTTGATGCGGAAAGGTCATCAACCCGAAATTAATCCTTTTTTAAAGTGAGAAGTAAGATATGAGATGAAGTGCAAATCTTTTCATCTCATATCTTACTAAGAATAAATTATCGCAGAAAATTAATTATTTACCCATCAGGTACATTTTCCCGTACCCGTTTACAAAATATTGATTGGTGTTATCTCCTGTTGCTGTATATTTTTCAAGAGACTTTCCATTTAAATTTGTTACCACACGGTATAGATACACACCATTAGCCAAACGCTGTCCGTAAGTATCAGTGCCATTCCATTTATATTCAGTGATGTTTCTTCCAACGTGCAAAGGACCCAATTCTGACTCTGTGATTTCCCGTACAACCTTGCCCGTTATAGTCATTATTTCCACCCTTATATTTTGCGGAACCTGGCTGCCTGTAATTGTAAATACAAATGCAGTTGATGTAGTAAATGGATTGGGATAATTGAGCATGTTCGAAATCATAGCTTTGGAAATTACAGTGAAGGCCACTTCAAACTGAATATTTCCTGCTGTATTTCCATAGGCATTTCTGCCTGTAACAATCAACTCGTACACATCGCCCTGCGGATTATATTGTTTGGTAAGCGAAGGCGTAAAATCTACAGTTGCTGTATTATCTGCGCTGCTTGCCGCCGGCGTAAACCGCAAAGTGTCGGTGTTATAATTATATGCGTGTAATGAACCGTCGGGATAACGCAGTTGCACGCTGACCTCCGTTGTATCCGTGAGTAATAAATATTGCGCTGCATCTTTAAGCTTTATAAGAATATGCGGTTTTGCAGAAACAATATCCTGGTTAAGAATATGCACTCCATCAAAAGTTACATCAAGTAATGGATTGGAGTTTTCCGATTTTACATAAAAAGTTTTGTACGCAAAATTATTAAAGAAATATTCTTCCGGTTGAAGATGCGGATTCACATAAAGAAAGATCGTATTCAAACCCGGATATGATTTAGTGTCTATGGTGTAAGTAATGATCAATGTATCTCCGCTTATTAATGGTTTTCTCTTCGGCATATTAATAGCATGACTTACATTATTCTGATCAATGATCGTCAGGCTCAGTTGCATGCTGTCAAATGCGGTTATACTTACGTTTTTAAAAGCAATAGCAAATTGAAGTTGCTGCCCTTGTGTAACAGTATCTTTCGACGTGAAATATAAATTCGGCGCGAGCGCTCCTTCAGGAACAGGATCATAATTAAGCCGCCAGTATTGCAACTGGTAAGGTGTTGCATGAACACTATCCTGCGCTGTCATTTTAAGTTGCAGATAAGGATATTGCTTAGCATTGATTGCGGAGATATCATAATCCTGGTTAGCTAAATTTAATGTGTATAAAGAATTTGAATTACCCAAAGTATCAATGCCGATTACCTGTAGGGAAACAGAATCTGTTGAAGGAGTTTCAAGACTTGAACCACGCCAATGCACCTGCTTCCAATCTTTTGCCGGACCAAATTGCGGAGAAATAACATATCCCAGCAAATCAGGAGTCGGGCAGTTTCCAGTGAGAGTTAATCTGTCGTAAACTCCCTGGGTAAAAGCAGAAACCGGCGTGAAGCTTGGGTCATTCTTTTTATATATAAAAGCCCATGCACGGGGTTGATTGATAGAATCTATATTGGTGAAACCAGCGGAAAGCAAACTATTGTATAATGAATTATTAGCGCCATATATTGCAGTATCGCCGTGCCATGTAGCGGAAAAAGAATTGTTGTAATCATAATCCAGGCTGTATATATCAACATAATATCCACTCGGAATACTGTCCATAAAATCCATTATCTGTTTTCTGCTTGCGGGGGTTTCATAAGAAAATTCGAAATTATACTGACGTTCATAATTACAAACAGGA
>DATHPY010000567.1:0-9234 GCA_035483315.1 Puia sp.
TGTTGATCGCCCAATTGGTGATCACAAAACCTTTTACCTTTCCTTTAAAATTTTCTAATGCACTCATAAACTAATTATTATTTGTAATCGTCTGTTGTAATTCTATTAAGCATCGTTGCGTCGCAAACTTGTACATTTGATAAACCATCAACAACTGGTAACTATAGGCTAACAGTTTACTGCGTGGTTGTTATTGGCAGCCCATCATATAATCCCTGAACACCATCAACAATAACAACATCGCCTGCATGTAAACCGCTTGTTATTTCAATTTTGTCTGCATATAACTGACCGATCTCCACAATTTTTTTGCGGGCAACCAACTGGTCTTTTTCTTTTGATGCAACCAACACATATTTTCCCTTCTGATCGTTTTGCACTGAGCTTACAGGAACTACGATCGCATTAGGAACAGTATAATCCTGAATTTTTATCAGCGCAATTTGATTTGGATGAAAATCCTTATCATAAGGAATTTTTGCTTCTATTGTATAACTGCGTGAATTTGGATCAATCAGTTTTCCCGCAACCGTAACTTTTACGTTAAGTGTTTTGTTATTCAATTCCGGCAGAACAACCTGCACGTTACTGCCAACATGCACACTGCCTAAATAATTTTCGGGAACATTTGCAACAGCTTTCAGATTTTGTGTATTCACAATACGTATTTGCGGAGTGGTTGTTCCCGGAGCAACTCCTGTAAAACCTTCGCCCACTCTCACGTTTACCTGGTCAGCGATTCCGTCAATATCCGCTGTAACATTAGTGAGGTCAATTTGCTGTTTGATAATATTAATTTGCTTTTGCGCCTGATCAACATTATTTTTTGCATTAATTACATCCACTTGTGTTCCGATATTTTGCTTCCATAAATTTTCTCTTCTGTTATAAATATCCTGCGCATATGTCAATTGAGTTTCTGACTGATCTAATTGTCTTTTCAAAACAGCATCGTCTAATTTCAATAACAGTTGTCCTCTTTTTACAACGTCGCCATTCTTTACATAAATTGCTGTAACCAATCCACCCGTTCCATTGCGCGGAGCAACATAAGAAATATTAAGCGCATCAATTCTTCCCTGCAGATCTATATAATGCGTGAAACTTTTTGAAGCAATTGTATCAAGCGATACTAATTTCGTTTTCTCTTGTTTTACTGCAGATGTATCGATCTTAGCAATATCATCTTCCAGTTTCTGAATATCGGTAGTCAACTTTGCCTGCTGATCTTTTAATTTTTCTAATTCCGCTTTCTTCGCGCCCAGATCAGATTTATCTTCTTTTGTCGCTGTGCCTGCGCCACACGAAGAAAGAAAAATGATCACTGCAGCCATTCCGATGTTTACTATTTTTTTCATGATAATATATTTGATCAGTTGAATTAATATTTTAGTTTGCCGATTGCTTTTTGATAATCCACTTTTGCAATTACTGCATCGTACAATGCATTAATAAAATTTGTTTGCGCAGTGATAAGATCCGTTTGCGCGTTTGTGATATCAGTGTTGGACGCAAGTCCCGATTCATATTTCTTTTTTGTCTGATCATAAACCGATTCCGCCAGTTTCATATTCTGTTTTTGAAAATCAACGGTGCTGATATCTGAACGAAATTTATTCTGCGCCTGGACTACATCATTGTCAATTGAAATTTTTAGATTGTCAATTTGATTTTGAACCTGCATCAATTGAAGTTTTGCTTTTTGCAGGTTAGCATCTTTTGCAAAGCCACTGAATATAGGAACGTTGATATTTAAACCTGCGTAAGAAGTAGTGTACCATGCGCCGTCTTTTCCGAAAAAATTATAGGTGTTGGCATAAGCGTTTTGCTGATAAGATCCGGTAAGACTTATTACCGGGTAATAAACATACTTGTATCTTTTCACGTTGTATTCATTTAACCTTTTGGTCAGCTGCAAACTTTGATAATCATTTCTGTCATCATACTTATAATTTGTATTGTCGAGAATGCCATTTTTAAGATCGTCTTCAGTAAAATTATCTGTCAGTACCAAAGAATCTTTTACCGGCATTCCCATTAAATATTTCAAACCGAAGTAGCCATTGTCAATTGTGGTTTGTGTTGATTGCTTTTGCGTTTGCAGATTGGTAAGTTGAACATTAGCTTTGTCAACATCTAATTTTTCCTGGAAGCCGTTATCAAACATGGCTTTTGTATCATGAAGTAATTTGTCTGCCCGGGAAATGTTGGCATCAAGTTGCTGCATTTGTGTTCTGCTTACAACGAGTTGATAATATACTTTGTAAATGTTCACCGCAATATTTTCTTCAGTGATGTCAATTGCTTTTTGATAATAATCTATTGATGCTTTTCTGGCCTGCAATCCGATAAAAACCTGTCCATCAAAAAGAGTTTGTGTCAATTGCAAATTTGCTCCAGCAGAATATTTTGGCTGAAAACTTACCGGAGTTAATTCACCAGGAGTTGTTCCCGGAAAAAGTCCACCAGGAATAAGTGTGACTGGTGTTTGAAAAAAAGCTGTTGTTGTACCAATTGCGCTTAGTGTCGGCAATGCGCCTGCTGTTGTTGCCTTATTACTCTGTTGCTGAATTTGCAGATCGAGTAATACATTTTTTACCTGCGCGCTGTTTTTCTTTGCATAATCCAAACATTGCTGAATTGAAAATTCGTGAACCGCAGGTGTTTGAGCGTAGGTTGCAACAAAAATATTTGTCAATAAAACAGCCCATATTATTTTTCCCATATTATTCATACAATCCATGTTTATTTTTTTGGACATTTTTCTGCATATATTTTTCAATCAATTTTCTTCCCTTTAAAGTGGTGACGCTGTACAAAAACAAATAGGCAATTTCAAAAAGCACATCGCTCATCTTATAACGATTGTGAGGAAACACATCCTGGTTAAAGCCCATAAAAGAAGATTCAATGCGATGTTTGGCCACAATGTCAATGTCTATTTCAGGTCTGTATAATTCTTCATCAATGCCACGTTGCAGATTTTCTTTTATCTGTTTATATAAGAACTGGTATTTAAAATCTTTCAGTTTTTTGAATGATCTTGGATGATGTTTTTCCAAATCATACATGATCAAAGGATTCATAGCGCTCAACATTTCTTCTGTTTCTCTCACCGCGATAAAAATTTCATGCACTGCATTTTCAGAGCTGGAGCGGAAACCAACACATTCAAGTTCATTTTTTTTACATTCCTCGTTCACTACTGCTTCCACTATTTCGTCTTTATCAGTAAAAAACTGGTAAATTGTTTTTTTGCTGATGCCAAGCTGCGCTGCAATTTCATCCATCGTAATGGAGCGAATGCCATAACGCATGAACAGATCAGTAGCCTTTTGAAGAATCCTTTCTTTATTTTCCATATTTCTCTCTTAACCGGGCACAAAACTACGGAAACTTTTTTTGTCGCCAAAGTTTCCATGAAGAAATTTTGATTTTATTTATTTGCGGCAATTTATTTTGATGAGTGGTGATGATGTTTTGATTGACTAATTTTGAAAAGTCAAACTACATATATGAAATTCAAACAACTGCTCAGGAAACTCTTTCAATATTTTTTACAGGGATTGATCATTCTTGCTCCGATCGCCATTACTGTTTTTGCCGTTACTTCTTTATTTATTTGGGTTGATGGCATTTTGCCCAATTTAATTCATAAACTATTTCCCAGCTTGCTTAGTATTGATGACAGCGGTAACCCGAAACATATTCCCGGTCTTGGTTTTATTGTGGTTATTATTTTAGTGTTGCTTGTTGGTTATATTTCTTCTTCGTTTGTTGTTGGTAAACTTGTTGATCTGTTCGACAGCGTTCTCGAAAAAACTCCTGGTATAAAATTTATTTATTCAACACTGAAAGATTTTTTTGAAGCTTTTGCCGGCAACAAACGCAAGTTTGATAAATCTGTTTTGGTATGTATTGATGCAACAGATATATGGCGCATCGGATTTATTACGCAGGAAGAGCTGACACAATTTGATCTGCAGGAATATGTTGCGGTGTATGTTCCGCAATCCTATGGTTTTGCCGGAAATTTATTTTTTGTAAAGAAGGAACGTGTTCGCATTTTAAATGACATTAGCTCCGCTGAAGCAATGAAATTTGCCATTTCCGGCGGCGTTACTGAAATTGAAGAAGAAACAAATTAGCAAATGTGGCAATGGCTCGATTTCTCAATTGAGAAATTAAGTAATTTTCGAATTGAGTAATTAACTAAAACCTTATCATGAAAAAAGCATTCCTGCTATCTGTATTCGTTTTTTTATTTCAACAAAGTTATTGTTGGGGATTTTTGCACACCAGAAAATAAATTACTACGCCGTTTTTTCACTGCCTCCCGAAATGATGGTTTTGTACAAACCGAATATTGATTTTATAAAAACGCATGCAGTTGACCCTGATAAAAGAAGATATGTTTCCGCAACACAAGGTGCACACCATCATATCGATATTGATCACTACGGAAAATATCCGTTTGCAGAATTACCGCACACATGGAATGATGCGGAGAAAAATTTTCGGAAGATACATTGCGCGCTTACGGAATTGTTCCGTGATGGATTGATATTATGGAATCGAGATTAACGAATGCATTCAAAGAAAAAGATCAGGCGAAAATTTTAAAATTATCTGCGGAGATCGGTCATTATATCGCCGATGCGCATGTGCCATTGCATGCATGCACAAATCACAATGAGCAATTCACTGATCAGTTTGGCATTTATGGTTTTTGGGAGTCGCGGATCCCGGAGTTGCTTGCTGATAAAGAATGGGATTTTTTTATTGGCAAAGCAGAATATATTTCAAATACGCATGATTTTATCTGGAAAAGAGTTTTGGAAAGCGGAGCTGAGGCAGATTCTGTTTTGCATATAGAAAAAAAATTGCACAAACAATTTCCCGAAGACAGGCGGTTTGCATTTGAAGAAAGAAAAGGTGTGCTTATCAAACAATATTCTTCTGCATATACTATTGCGTATAATAATAAACTCAATAACATGGTTGAACGAAGAATGCGGCAATCAATTTTTGCCAATTGCATCTTTTTGGTACACAGCTTGGGTTAATGCCGGTCAGCCGGATTTAAGAAATCTTGTGCACAAAGATTTTTCCGAAACAGAACAAAAAGAATTTGATGAATTGAACAGGCAATGACGAAATGGAAATATTAAGGAAGAGAAGAGTAAGTTTAGAGTTTGAAGTTTATAGTTTGTAGTTCCGCAGTTCTAACTTTCATTATTACTTGTCAATTATCAATTATTAATTGTTTTACTTTTGCTCCATGATAAAAACCGAAACAAAAGTGATGCACAATTTTAATTCCGGTCCGAGTGTTTTGCCAAAAGAAGTTTTTGAACAGGCAAGCAATGCGATTATTGATTTTAATAACTCTGGTTTATCTATTTTGGAAATCGGTCACAGAACATCATTGTTCCAGGATGTGCTGGATGAAGCTATTGTCACGGCAAAAGAAATAATGAATTTGGATGAAGAGCATGAAGTATTGTTTTTACATGGAGGTGCATCCACACAATTTTTCCAGGTGCCGATGAATTTGCTGAACGAAAACGAAACTGCAGCTTATCTTGATTGCGGAACTTTTAGCAGTAAGGCTCTTAAAGAAGCAAAAATTTTTGGCAATGTTGATGTCGTAGCTTCTTCAAAGGATAAGAACTACACTTACATTCCAAAGAATTATACCATTCCTTTAACCTCAAAATATTTTCATTACACAACCAATAATACTATTGAAGGAACGCAAATGCATTCTATTCCGGAAACAAATGTTCCGCTTGTTGCAGATATGAGCAGTGATATTCTTAGTAAGACAATTGATTTTAATAAATTCAGTTTGATCTACGCAGGCGCTCAAAAAAATATTGGTGCAGCAGGTGTTAACATGGTGATCGTAAAAAAAGATATTCTTGGTAAAGTTTCCCGCAAACTGCCAACGATGATGGATTATCGAAGTCATATTGAAAACGGTTCTATGTTAAATACCCCGCCGGTATTTGCTGTTTATGTTTGCATGCTCACACTTCGCTGGTTGAAACAACGTGGAGGCATAACTGAAATTGAAAAACTGAATGAAAAAAAATCAAAATTATTATACGATACACTGGATTCATTGCCGGTTTTTCGCCCAAAAGTTGCCAAAGAAGACCGCAGCAAAACGAATGTTGTTTTTGTAATTGATAATGAAAATTTAGAAAAAGAATTTTTAGCAGAATGCAAAGCAAACGGAATGGTAGGCATTAAAGGACATAGGACTGTCGGCGGTTTCAGAGCAAGTTTGTATAATGCTTTGCCGATAGAAAGTGTGGTTGCCTTAGCAGATCTAATGAAAGAATTTAATAGAAAACATGGTTAACCAGATAAACACAAGCAATGGCTGTCATCAAACCTTTTAAAGCGCTCCGTCCGACAAAACAACTTTCTGCAAAAGTCGCTTCCCGTCCATATGATGTTTTAAATTCTGAAGAAGCGAGAGTTGAAGCTAACGGTAATGCATACTCTTTTTTACACATTACAAAATCGGAAATTGATCTTCCGGAAAATATTGACACACACTCACAGCAGGTTTATGATAAAGCAAAAGAAAACTTAAAAGCTTTTCAGCAAAAAGGAATTTTATTCAGCGACGAAAAACCATGCTATTATATTTACCAGTTAATAATGAATGGCAAAAGTCAAACCGGTTTGGTTTGTGCAAGTTCGCTGGACGATTATGATAATGACATTATCAAAAAGCATGAGTTAACAAGACCGGATAAAGAACTCGACCGCATCAATCACATGAAAACGATCGGCGCACAAACCGGGAATGTTTTTATGGCTTACAGAACAAACGAAAGATTAAATAAAGAAATTGAAGATTGGAAAACAAGTCATCATCCTGAATATGATTTTACTGCCAACGATAACATAAAACATATTGTGTGGATCATTAACGATGACGCAACGATTGAACGCATCACAAAAAACTTTGCAGAAAACGTACCAGCGACTTATATAGCGGATGGTCATCATCGCGCGGCATCAGCTGCAAAGGTGAGAAAGCAATTGAACAATCCATCCGAAGAGGCAAATTATTTTCTTACCACTTTATTTCCCTCTGATCAGTTGCACATTTTGGATTACAACCGCGTCGTTAAAGATTTGAATGGAATGAGTACCGAAGAATTTTTAGACAGCCTTCAAAAGGATTTCATGATCGGAAAAGTTGATAAAGCTTATTCTCCGAAACAATTGCACGAAATTGGAATGTACTTAGATAAAAATTGGTATGAATTAATTATTAAGGAAGGAACATATTCCGATGATCCGATTGGTGTACTTGATGTCTCTATTTTAGAAAATAATATTCTCAATGAACTGCTCGACATAACAGATGTTCGCACAGATAAAAGAATTGATTTCGTCGGCGGCATTCGCGGGTTAAGCGAATTAGAAAAAAGAGTTGATAGCGGCGAAATGAAAGTTGCATTCAGTCTATATCCCGTAAGCATTCAGCAGTTATTTGATATTGCCGACAGCGGAAATATTATGCCACCAAAAAGCACATGGTTTGAACCGAAATTGAGAGATGGATTATTGACGCATTTGATTTGATGAAAATATCTCAACCAGGATTTTAACCTTATTTGTCTGATTATTCTGAAAAAAAAATTATCAGTCGAATAAGAATAAGCATCATAAAATCCAGGTTCAGACAATTTCCAAAAAACTATTAACGCATCATTCACCATTCACAATTTGCCATTTACTATCTTTGACGGCTATGAAGAAAATTATTTTTTGTTTTTTCTTATCAGCAATTTGTTTGTTCGCAATTGCACAGAATGAAAACACTTCTGACGAAACTGCTAAAACTTATATTCGTCAGGGCGATTATCAAAATGCAATTCTTGTATTGAACCAGGCTTTGCAAAAAGATGGTCAAAACCTGGAAATGCTCAAAGATCTTGCCTTCGCATATTATTTACAAAGAGATTTTGACAAATCGCTCGCAGTTGCCAAGCCGCTCGTAAACCGCGCTGATGCTGATGTGCAGAGTTTTCAAATTCTTGGAATGGTGTACAAAGGCATTGAAGAAAAAAAAGATTGCGAAAAAATGTACAGGCAGGGATTGAAAAAATTTCCGAAAAGTGGTGTGTTATATAATGAATACGCTGAAGTGTTAGGAACAGAAAATGGCAGCGATGCAATAAAATTGTGGGAAAAGGGAATTGAAGTTGATCCCGGTTATTCTTCAAATTATTATAACGCTAGCATGTATTATTATGCAAAAAATGAAAAAATATGGAGCGTTATTTACGGAGAAATTTTTATTAACCTCGAAAGTTACAGTACACGAACGGAGCACATTAAGGATATGCTCACCGATGAATACAAAAAACTTTTTGCAGATGCAACGTTGATGAAAGCACAAAATGTAAAAAATGAATTTGCGGCTGCATTTATTATTGAGCTTAGCAATCACTCCGCGGCTATTGCAAATGGAATTACTCCCGAATCTTTAACAGCTGTCAGAAGCGGATTTATTCTCGGCTGGTTCGAAAAAAATGCGCAGCAATTTCCTTTTCATCTTTTTGATTACATGCAGCAACTAACAAAACTCGGAATGTTTGAAGCTTACAACCAGTGGGTGTTTGGCGCTTCGCAAAATGCCGACGCATTTCAAAGCTGGGTGCAAAAGCACAGTGATGAATATAACAAGTTCATCAACTTTCAAAAAAACCGCGTGTTCAAATTACCGGGCGGACAGTATTATCAAACAGTAAGCAAAAACTAATTTTTAAAAAGCTAAAAACTGAACCCGAAAATCAAAGGCTCCTTTTAGTTTTTAAACCTTAGATTTTAGTTTTTTTTTGATACCAGCATTAGATTTCTGTTCAACATCGTTGCGTCGCAATCCTTTCATTGGAATTGCTACTATTGAGCTGTGGTTTATTACCGGCAATTTCAAGAAAATTTAATTGGGATAGAACACAGATCATTTAAGATCATTTATGATAAACACTCACTGATCATCATCATAATAATGAATCTGCGTTCTATCTTTTTAAAAATCCGCGCAATCTCTAATCTGTGAGAAAAATTTCATCAGGAGTTCTCTGCGCCACTGCGTCTCTGCGTGAAATATCTTCGCGCCTTTGCGAGAAATTATTTGCTTTCCTGCTTTTTAATTTTTAATTTTTCATTTTTAATTCTATGTCTCCAACACGATTGTTC
>DATHPY010000568.1:0-7647 GCA_035483315.1 Puia sp.
AATTATCTCGCAGACTCATTTAAATTATCACCCATCACATTTTATATCCGGAGCACATTATTTGGTAACGTAAATATTACAGGTGGCGCTACATTAGATCCATACGAAACTGATTCATTAGGATTCAGAAGAAGTATTTACGCGTGGGATATACCGGGCAAGAAATTTTCTGTAGGAAGAATTACCAGCGGCAATCTTGCCATTTCAACAAGTTTTAAAAGCAAACCGAAAGATCAGAAAAAAGAAGATGAAAAAGAACAAGAAAAAAATTCCGGCGATCAAATTCCGATGACTCCAGAAGAACAACAAGCGCAATTGGATTATATCAGAAGCCACCCCGGAGAATTTGCAGATTTTAATATTGCATGGTCATTGAACCTTTCTTATTCATTAAATTTTTCCAGCGTTTTAAAACCCGATTACAGCGGGTTTACAACAAATGTAACTTCAGGGCTTAATGGAAGCGGTGATTTTAATTTGACAGAAAAATGGAAAATAAGTGCAAATGCATTCTATGATGTAACTCACGCACAACTTAATTCACTCACTATGTCTATTGCGCGGGATATGCATTGCTGGCAGATGTCCATCAACGTTACACCAGTGGGTCCTTACCGTTCATTCAGCATAAGTCTTAGTCCTAAAGCTGGCATACTTCGTGATCTGCACATTAATAAGACAAATTATTTTAGCGGAGGATATTAGAATCGAAAGACGTGAAAAGTGAGAGGTGAGAAGATGGTTTACTTATCTCACATTTCACGTCTCACATATCACGATTATTAGTTGTTCCGTTTGCATAATAATCCCTCATTATTATAAAAACTTTTTCCTTCAGGCTTTCAATATCATCAGTTGGTTCAACATTAACGGCAGGTAAAAAATGCATCTGCATTTTTTGGGGCGACATATAAAAAATTTTATCAGCCGGCAATATTTTTTTAGTGTTAAAAATAATTGTGGGAATAATTGATCTACCGGTATCAATCGCTAATTTAAACGCGCCGTTGTAAAAAGGTCTTAATGGCTCATTTGTTTTGTTGCGTGTTCCTTCAGGATAAATACACATGTGCAAACCCATATCCAGCACAGCTTTCATCTGTGCAAAACTTTCGGTGCGGCTGCGATCATTTGTTCTGTCAACCAAAACAGTTCCGATTCTGTATATCAAATTAAAAACCGGAATTTTCGCCAACTCAATTTTGCCGATTGTTTTATTGCCGCCGGGAATTCCCGGCGATACAACCAATACATCAAAAAAAGAATTGTGATTGCAGACAACAATATATGCTTCGCCTTTTTTAAAATTCTCTTTGCCTTTTATTGTTAATGAACAACCTACAAGAATATAAAATGTATTCATCCAAACGCGTGAGTACTTTACAAAACGGATATTCTTTAATGGATCTTTTTTAAAATAAATAAATAACAAGAACGGAATATAAAATAGGAACATGGTGAGTACAAACATAAGTAACGTCCAAAATGCCAATATGCGGCCAACAATATTTTTTAAAAATTTCATACCACGAATTACACTAATTTTTGCGAATTAATTTTTTTGATACCGGCTTCGGTTTTTCAAAGCGTCACTCTTGCGTCACACTCTTGTACAGAAACAATTCTATTCAACATTGGTCTCCTCCGCAAATTTGTTTTTTAACCATAACATTTCTGATCAAAAATCATTTCTCTTCTTCGTTTTCAAATAATCAAATTATCACATTTTCAAATTAGCTTCCAATCTATCTCGTCAATTCCATGCTTCTTCAAATAGTCATTTGCTTTTGAAAAATGCTTGCATCCAAAAAAACCTCTTTCCACTGAAAATGGCGATGGATGCGCTGCTTTTAAAATTAAATGTTTGCTGTCGTCAATCAGTATCTCTTTTTCCTGCGCAAATTTTCCCCAGAGTAAAAACACCACATTCTTTTTTTCTTCCGACACTTTTTGAATAACTGCATTCGTAAATTCAGCCCAACCAATTTTTGCATGGCTCATCGGTTCATTCGCCTGCACAGTAAGCGATGCGTTTAATAATAAAACACCCTGCTCCGCCCAATGCGTAAGATTTCCGCTTTTAGGAATCGGAATACCAACATCATTATGTAATTCTTTAAAAATATTTATCAGAGAAGGCGGTTGTGCTATGCCGTTAGGAACGGAAAAACTCAATCCATGCGCCTGCCCTGGGCCGTGATAAGGATCCTGCCCGAGCAAAACAATTTTTACTTTATCAAATGGAGTGGTGTTAAAAGCATTGAAAATAAATTTGCCCGGCGGATAAACAATTTTGCCGGATGATTTTTCGGCTTTTAAAAAAGAAACAATGGCTGCAAAATATGGCTGAGAAAATTCGTGGTGTAACCCTTTTTTCCAACTTTCTTCAATTTGAACATCCATTATAGTTTGTAGTTTTTAGTTTGTGGTTTGTAATTTCTCAAACTTTAAAATGCTTGATTAAAATAAAATTATAAAAATAAAAACTTAACATTCGGAATAAAATTTAGAATAAAAGAACTATAAACTACAAACTCTGAACAACAAACTAAACCAACGCTTCAGCATTTTCTTTATGATACTCATCAATTAATTTTCTCTGCATTTCAAAAGCAACAGGCGCGTACTGGTAAAATTCCATTCTGAATTTTGCACGTCCTTGTGAAATGGAACGCAGTGAAGAAGAATAACCATCCATTTCAGCAAGCGGAACTTTAGCAGTAACTTTTGTAAAATGTCCTTCCGCATCCATACCTTCAATAATTGCCCGGCGTGTTTGCAGATCGCCGATAATAAAACCAGTCAATTCATCCGGACATAAAACACTTACCGTGTATATCGGTTCAAGAATTTGCGGATCTGCCTGCTGAAACGCTTGCTTAAACGCCATCATACCTGCAATTTTAAATGAGATATCATTTGAATCAACCGGATGCATTTTACCATCGTAAACACAAACACGCACATCACGTACATACGAGCCCGTTAGTGGACCGACGTGCATTTTTTCCATCACACCTTTTAATATTGAGGGAAGAAACCGCTGATCAATTGCTCCACCGACAATACAATTAAAAAAAACAAGTTTTCCGCCCCAATCCAATTTGTATTCATCTCTGCCACGAACGGAAAAACCTTTTGGGTCTGACATTCCTTCATACCACGGTTCAACCTGCATATATACTTCACCAAACTGTCCCGCGCCGCCGGATTGTTTTTTATGACGATAATTTGATTGAACTGATTTTCTTATCGTCTCACGGTAAGGAATACGTGTTTTTGTAAATTTTACGCTCAGGTTTTTTGAAATGTGTTCCAGTTTCCATTTTATTACCGCCAAATGCAGTTCTCCCTGACAATGAATAATGGTTTGTTTCAGTTCCTGCGAAACTTCTACAATAACCGTCGGATCTTCTTCCTGGATCTGATGTAATGCAATTGATAATTTTTCTTCATCACCCTTTTGCGTGGATTCTACCGCAACACTCATCAATGGCGATGGAAATTCGATAGGATCGAGTTCATAATTTTTTCCGCGAACATGCAATGTATTATTTACGTGTGTGTGTTTTAGTTTTATTGTCGCTCCAAGATCGCCTGCAAATAATTCATTAACCGCGGTTCTTTTCATTCCTTCTACCACAAAAAGCTGGTTTAGTTTTTCACTGACTCCGTTTGATTCATTCACCAATTCCATTCCTGATTTGATAACTCCTGAATACACTTTGAAAAAAGACATTTCGCCGATGTGCGATTCAGAAATTGTTTTATAAATAAATAAACACGCCGGTCCGTTTGCATCGCAAGGCAAGGATTCGCCGGATTTTGTTTTTTGGGGCAACATTTCATTTGCGCTCGGACAAACATTATCTATAAAACCCATTAAGCGGCCGCTGCCCATATTTTTTTTCGCTGATACACAAAACAAGGGAAACAGATCGTGATTGATCATCGCTTTCTTCAAACCAATTTTCATTTCATCTTCATCTAACTCGCCTTTGTCGAAATATTTTTCCATTAATGTTTCATCATTCTCTGCAATTGCTTCGATCAATTCTTTATGTAAGCGTTCCGCTTTTTCTTTTTCTTCATCAGGAATGGGAAATTTTTGTGGCTTGCCACCCTGTGATGAAAATTTATACATCGTCATTGTTAAAACATCAATTATCGAATCAAACTCCAATCCCTGGTTCATTGGATATTGCACAACCAAAACATTTTTTCCAAAATGATCTTTTGCCTGTGCAACTGTTTTATCAAAATCCGCTTTTTCCTGGTCTAATTTATTAACAGCAAAGATCATTGGCGTTTTAAAACGTTCGGTGTATTCCCAAATAATATCAGTGCCTACTTCAACACCAAAATTTGCATTCAGCAACATCACGCCGGTATCGGCAACGCGAAGCGCCGACAAAACTTCGCCGGAAAAATCATCATAACCAGGAGTGTCGAGAATATTTATTTTGTAGCCGCGCCACTGCGTGTGTAATAATTTAGAAAAAATGGAATTGCCGCGTTCCTGTTCCAACTGGTAAAAATCGCCAACGGTATTTCTTTCTTCAATGCTTCCGCGCCGGTTAATAATATCGGCTTCAAATAGCATACATTCGGCTAACGTGGTCTTGCCGGAGCCAGCATGACCAAGCAGCACGATATTTTTTACGTGAGATGTATCAAAATTAGTCATGGCAAACAATTTTATAGCTTAAGTTAAGAAATGCGCAGTAATTAAAAAAGAATTTTGATGACGCGTATTATCGCCCTTCAGTTTTGATTCTGTGTAAACATTGTTTTACTTTTGCAGCCGTTTCAGGATACCGGTAACCCAGTTACTGGTAACTGGCATGGTCTGGTAGCTCAGTTGGATAGAGCAACTGCCTTCTAAGCAGTAGGTCATTGGTTCGAATCCAATCCAGATCACTTTTACCCTTTCAGTTAATTTCACTTCCACACAAATCACTGATTTTCCGAATAACATTTTCTCTGATTAAATCAAAGAAAATCCAAAATCAAACAAGATTCCTATTTACATTTATGTAAGCATCTTTAAAAAATACTTTATGATAACACAATTCAAAATCAGTATCACAAAGCAAATTCTGGAAGAAAGTAAACATTGTTCAAGCAGTATAAATGATGTAAAACTCACCGGAGAAAATTGTGCGATCGCAAATGCGCTGAAATATCTTTTTCCGGATGTGTATGTTACAGGTTATTACATTTATCCATTTGCAACAGATGAACAACATATATACAAGCATTTCCGAATTGAATTACCACAGATAGCAAAAGACTTTATACGAGTATTTGATTCACTTTGCAAAATGCCTGATACCAGAACCTTGCTGCCTGAATTTGAATTTGAAATTTCGTTACCAGACGAGATTATTTCTGAAGTAAACATTGATGAAATAAAAAATATTGTTTACAAAGATTTACCTGCATTGGAATTGAATTGTATGACTAATTAAATTTTCTTTTCAGCCAGATATTTTACCAAGAAAAAACTTCGATTAAAAATTCTGAATAACAAAAAGAGTATTTTGAAGATCAACTAAGGAAAATTTTTTTTCTATAATATTTCCACATTTGCTCTGATCATTAGCTGCGCTTGCAAGCGGTGACGAACTTGCCCCAACTATTTTTAGATCATGCCACCTTCCAGCCTTTCAATGAACCATTTAAATAAACTTAGGTGTCGCCCTTCAATTTGTTCAGGAATAATATGCAGTAATTCGGTAGTTTGACGAGGAATAATTGAGTCATTTTTTTTCAATATTTATTTCTGTTCCATGTATAATATGAACGTTCAGTCACAAAGTTTTTATGCAAAGCCTGCTGTGATCTGCTTTTTTCTTAGTGCAGTGGTCTCGCTGATTTCCTGTAATGCACCAAAGGTAGAACGATACGGATTTCTTACGACGCTTGGGCATGATACGATTTCAATAGAAAGTATAACCCGACAAGGCAATACTTTGACAAGTGATGAAGTTGATCGCTTTCCAGCTGTGCGGATACGCCACACCATAGTTGATCTTAATGACGATGGCAGCATTCGACATCTTGAAATGAACATTCATTCTCCCAGCGAACTATCTGGTCAGCGTGATCGGAAAGTAGTTGCCGATGTTGCAGGTAATGGGGTGCACCTTTCTAAAACAGATAGCACCGGCACGGTAAATCGTGATTTTGCAACAAGTGGCAGCATTGTAATAGCTCACGTACCGCAAATGTATGGTCTCTACGAGCTTTACTTTGCGGCGGCGTTGAAGCATGCAATGACATCAAAGCTTCCAGCTGGAAGTCCTGTACAGATGCGGCAGTTTTATATAGACCGGGAATTTGACAGATTCCCTTTAGGTGATGTCACAGTAAAGCCACTCGACAATGGCAAGATAGAGATAACACACGATTGGCTTTCGGGAACTGGTGAGGCTATGATGGACTCTGCTGGTAACATGCTCAGTTATTCGGGCGCCAGAACTACATACGATGTGCAGGTAAAACGACTTGCTGCCCCACCAGAGGTAAAAGGCATCGCTGACCATTTTGAGGCAATGGAGAAAGAAAGTGGTCACGTAAGATCGTTAAGCGTTCGGGATACCGCCCGGGCACAAATTGGTAATTCCATCTTCACTATTGACTATAGCAGGCCGCTGTTGCGTGGACGAACACTGCTGGGCGATGTAATACCTTACGATCGTGTATGGAGAACAGGAGCCAATGCGGCTACACAGTTCACGACATCAACTCCAATAAAACTTGCCGGAATGCAGGTTCCTGCGGGTACATACACACTGTTCACCGCGCCACATACAAACGGAGTTGATCTGATTGTGAACAAGCAGACCGGAGAGTGGGGTACAGAGTACAATCGTTTACTTAACCTGGGTACAACAAAAATCATCAGCGGGACTAATACTACATCAGTAGAAGAATTTACTATATCTATCATTCCCGGCGATAACCGGCATGGTACACTTGTACTCGAATGGGGCTCGTTCAAATGGATCGCACCGATCGAAGTGCAGTGAAGCAGAAGTCTGAGTTAAAGAAGAAGAACAGAGCTAACGGTAACAGATATCTAAAATTGTTTGATGAATATCATTGGTGGGAATATATCCTTAAGTCCGAATCCTAAATGAATCAATACTATTGTTTGTATAATCGTTATAATTAGCAGGTAGGTAAAAGTATCTTCCTAGCTGATAAATTCAATTAATTCATCAGTGTCATCACAAAAAATGCTGTATTTATGCTGAGGATATATTTAAAAATAGCCTGGCGCAACCTCGTTAAAAACAAATTATATAGCCTCATAAATATTGGAGGGTTAACTATTGGGATAACTTCCTGCATCCTGATCGGACTTTATGTATCTAATGAATTAAGCTACGACCGGTTTAATAAAAATGCATCGCGCCTGGTGCGTGTCACTACTGAATACACTGTTGATGGTACAAAGCACCAGCTCGGAACAACAGCTTCGATGGAGGGTCCAAGATTGGCAGCAGCTTTTCCGCAAATAGAATCTTATGTGAGAATAAGAAGTCGTGATCCATTTGTAGTTCGATATGGTGACAAAACATTTGTGGAACCAAAGTTTTACTTTGCCGATTCTACTTTTTTCAAAATGTTTTCATTCCC
>DATHPY010000569.1:0-4940 GCA_035483315.1 Puia sp.
CGCTTCTAATTTGCCGCCAACAATTAAGTTCGCTTCATCTCTTCCGCCACGAACCCAACGTGGCACATTGCAAGCCTGCAAAAAAACTTTGTCTGCGCCGGCATCTTTCAATGCCTGTTCGCCCCATGCTTCGGCTTTATACATTTGCGGTGAGCCCGTTAATCTGCCGCCAACTTTTTTTGTGAGCATATGCAGGTTGCTATATGCAGTTCCGTTAACTAAAACTTCATCGGCGATTTTGCGTATTAAAATTGAATCTTCATTTTGTGCAAACAATGCAAAAGAAAATAAAATGTTACAAACGGTGAACAATAAACGAATCATTGCTGTTAATTTTCGCTAAAGATAATACAAGTAAAAATTAAAAAGTAAAAAGCCAAAATTAACGGGAATGTTGAATTTTGTGAAGCGCTCAATAGTATTGTTGCAGTACAAGTGAGTGACACAACGATACTGATGGGAGAACAAATGCCGGTCACAAAAAATAAAAAATAAAAGCTCCCGACAAGCAATTATTTTTACTTTTTAATTTTGACTTTTTATCTAATAAAAAACGTTTCAAATTTTTAAATCATGCGCATCGGAATTGTTTGTTACCCAACGTTTGGCGGAAGCGGAGTTTTGGCAACTGAATTAGGAAAAGCATTGGCTGATAAAGGTCACCAGGTGCATTTTATAACTTATCAGCAACCGGTGAGACTGAATGAATTTAATGCGAATATTACTTATCACGAAGTGCGTGTAACAACATATCCGTTGTTCGATTATCCGCCTTACGAAACTGCATTATCGAGTGCAATGGTTGATGTAATTACCAATAATCAATTGGATCTTTTGCATGTGCATTATGCAATTCCGCACGCGTCGGCGGCGTATCTCGCAAAAAAAATTCTTGAAGCAAAAGGAAAACATATTCCTGTGATCACCACGTTACACGGAACGGATATTACATTGGTTGGGCGTGATAAAACATTTGCGCCTGTTGTTGCATTTTCAATAAATCAAAGTGATGCGATCACCGCTGTTTCGCAAAACCTGCGCGATGAAACGTACAAAATTTTTGATATTAAAAAAGAGATTGAGGTCATTCATAATTTTGTTGACGTGCGCCGGTTTCATAAAAAACCAATTGACGCATTTAGAAAAGTGATTGCGCAAAATGGCGAAAAAATTTTATTACATGCTTCCAATTTCAGAAAACTTAAACGTGTGCCTGACATTGTGCGCATTTTCGCTGAAGTAAGAAAAAAAATTCCCAGTAAATTATTATTTGTTGGTGATGGCCCTGAGCGTTCTGCTGCTGAAGATCTATGTCGAGAATTAAATTTATCTGATGATGTTCGGTTTGTTGGCAAGCAGGAACAGATGGAAGAAATTATCGCAGTTGCAGATCTGTTTTTACTTCCATCGGAATATGAAAGTTTTGGATTAGCCGCATTAGAAGCAATGGCTGCAGGAGTTCCTGTAATTTCAACTAACGTCGGTGGCTTGCCCGAAATAAATATTGATGGCATCACCGGTTTTTTGAGTAATGTTGGCGATATAGAAAATATGAGCAGAAACGCAATTACTATATTAGAGAATGATGAAACGTTGCAGAAATTTAAAACTAACGCTGCCGCACATGCGAAGTTATTTGATATTCACCGGATAGTACCTCAGTACGAAGCTTTGTACAATAGGTTTTGTAAGTGTCTGTGAGAAATCTGAGGTACGAAGTTGTTGATAAAAATTTATACCGAATTAATTTGTGGTCTTTCAGACTTCCGACCTCTGACTTCCGACTTGCACTATCTTCTTCTCAACCACAATTCCGGATTTACATTTCTATTTTCATTCATTAATATAAAATTAATTTCCCCATTGCCATTTTCATTTTCACCGGCACGGCCTAACATCTGCCCGGTTTTTACTTTATCTCCTTTCGCAACACTTACTGCTGATAAATTACTGTAAGCAGTAAAATATTTTCCGTGACGTACAAAAACCGCCATGGAGCCTTCTATATTAAAAACAGATGAAACTTCTCCATCAAAAATTGCATGAACTGACGCGCCAACCTGCGTTCCGATAGTAATGCCGTGATTATCTTCCTTAATATTATTCAATCCTTCAACATTATTAATCCCGAAAGGAATTATAAAAGAAATTGTTTCAACGGGCCACGGAAATTTTCCCCTGTTTTTTTCAAAATCTGCAGATACAATTTGTCCCTCAGGAGTTGCTTCAAAAACACTTTTTGGTTTTGAAGTTGTTGTAGTTTTCGGAGTTGTATTTGTATTATCGCTGTTATCTTTTGTTGCATTATTTTTTATTGCAGCTGTGGCAGCGACATCTTTTCTTTTCTGTTCGGCAACATCTCTTTCCCGCGCCAGTTTAATTTCCCTGTTCAGTGCAGCGCGCAAAGCAGACTGCAATTTATCATCCTGCCTTTTGCGGTCGGTCATTTCTTTTTTTAATTCTTTTTCATGCGATTTTAATTTGCTTATAAACTGATCTTTTTCTTTTTTCTCATCTTCAAGCACCGTTCTTTCTTTGTTTTGTTTTTGCAGCGCCACATCTTTTTGTTCACGCTTAACTTTTAATCCTGAAATTTTATCCTGTAACAGCGCCTGTGTTTTGCGGATATTTTCAGCGCGCTCCTCACGGTAAGCCCTATACGTTTTTAAATACTCAACCCGTTTTACAGCATCATTAAAACTTGTTGCTGCAAAAATGAAATTTAAAAAATCGTAACTGCTACGGTTTTTGTAAGCATACACAACACTTTCTTCATATTGTTTTTTCAAAGTGTCTAATTCTTTTCTGAGGCTGAAAATTTCTTTCAACGATTGGCTCATATCCGATTGTATATAATTTATCTGCTGATTGGTATTTTGTATCGCAGCTTCACGCAAGCGTAATTTTCTTTGCAATAATGCAAGTTGACCTAATGTTTCCTTCCGGTTTCTTTTTGTTTCGTCGAGAGATCTTTTTACATCTTCTATTTCCTTTTGAATTGCTGCATGTTCTTTTTCAAGTTCGCTTTTGCTGGGTTGTTGCGAAAAAGATTGCAACGACAAAAACAAAAATGCTGTAGTGATAGTTGTTATTCTGAGCAAAACAGTTTTTGAGCGCATAGTGATCAGGGTTAGTTTCTTCAATTATTTTATAACGATCATTTTCTTTTATAATTTTTTGGAACTTTAAATGAAATAGATAACGGCCTGTTAAAATTATATTCTTTAAAGTTAAGTTGTATATCCACACTTGCTTTTTCCGTAACAGAAACCTGCCGGTACATGGAAAAAAAAGTAGAATCCAGCGGCGCATAATCACTGTACGTAATTTCGCAGGTGCGCGCGCGTGTTACATCAATATCATCAAGCTTGCTGTGTTGCACAGTATAATTATCCTTATTAACCATCAGGTAATTTTTAAAAAGCTTACCCACGCTCATCAATACTAAATGTGTCGGTTCTTTTTTATAATAAACAATATTGCTGTCGAGATAAACCGGGTTTCCGATGAGCAGATCCTGGAGTGTTTTAAAGCTTAAAGGAATATGAATAACATCCTGCAGGTAACTCGCCGATCTTATCTGGTAAGTTTTATTAAGACGATTTATCAACTTCACGCTATCCGGTGTTACCAGCAAACGAAATGCTTCATAGTCAACTATTGTCGCGCTGACGCGAACCCAGATGATACTGTCTTTTATCATTAATAAATAAGCGGTGAAATCATTGTCCTTGCCGTCGCTCGCCTGGTAATGAACTTTTATTTTGGCAGAAAATGTTCTGAAATTAATTCTGTTATTTTGAATTTTGAAAAATGCATTATGCATGAATTTTATCGAATCGGCTTTCGGATCAACGGAAACAACCGGCGCAGTTTGCACCGTATCAATATGCGGCGGTGCTGTAATTATTTTTTGAATTTTTTTTGTTGATCTGCAGCTTGCAATCACAATTAAAACCAAACATGCAATGAAATAAAAAGATTTTTTCATGATTTTTATGATTTACCCGTATGCCCAAAACCTCCGTCACTGCGCTTAGTGACATTTATTTTTTTCGCAGTTTTCCATTTCACTTTTTCAATTTTGCTGATAATCATTTGCGCAATGCGGTCTCCGTGTGCAATATAGTGCTCTTCATTGGAGAGATTTATCAAAATAACTTTTATTTCACCTCTGTAATCCGAATCAATTGTGCCGGGAGAATTTAAACAGGTAATTCCGTTTTTAATAGCCAGTCCGCTTCGTGGACGAATCTGCGCTTCATAATTAACCGGTAACTCAATAAACAAACCGGTAGGAATCAGAATTCTTTCTAAGGGTTTAAGTAATATTTTTTCAGCAAGGTTAGCGCGTATATCCATTCCTGCCGAACCTTCTGTAACATACTCCGGCAAAGGATTATCGGATTTATTAAGAATCTTCACTTTTAAATTCGCCATCCGCAAATTTAGGAAATACGAATTAGGAAATGTGAATTAGAATTTCTTATTAATTAAAAAGTAAAAAGGCAAAAGTGAAAACTAAACTTTATTACTTGTCGCTTGCACATGAAGTGCTATTCACCATTGACCATTCACGACTCCACTAACGCCGATGCGTATGCAACAATGCCTTCACCTCTTCCTACAAATCCCATGTGCTCGGTTGTTGTTGCTTTAATAGAAATTTCATCAACAGAAATTTCAAGAATGGATGCAATTATTTTGCGCATTTCATTTGTGTACGCGCTGATCTTTGGTTCCTGCAAACAAATGGTGGAGTCAATATTTACGATGTGATAGTTTTTATTTTTAACCAGCCCAAAAGTTTTTTGCAGAAGAATTTTGCTATCAATGTTTTTATATGCAGCATCAGTATTTGGAAAATGAATTCCGATATCACCTAAATTCAACGCACCAAGTAATGCATCGCAGATCGCATGTAATAAAACATCCGCGTC
>DATHPY010000570.1:0-5660 GCA_035483315.1 Puia sp.
ATGATCAGACGTTTCATGTACGCGTTTCATTAGGCGATTCTCTCTACAAAAAAAATAAAACAACTTACATTTTTGGAGTAAGCCGGGACAGTTTATGCTTCGCTGCAAACGGTACAGATATGTATGATCTAAATATTCCAAAAAATAGTTTTCCAAAAGGCAGAGCAACCTTGTTTTTGTTTGACGAAAAAGATCAGGTTGTCAGCCAGCGAAATATTTACATCAATATCAACAGCGACTCCAACAGTATTATAGCTTCAACTGATAAGCCTGTTTATGAACCAAGAGAAAAAGCTAAACTGAATGTCAGCGTTCCGTCGGTTGATCGTCATCCAATGGCTGCATTATTTACAGTTTCTGTAGCTGACAACAGGTTTGCCGGTGATATTCCAGATGTTCTCAGCGACGAAGCGAAATTATTTGAAGCTGCCGGTAACGCGCAACAAAAACAATTTTCTCCTGCAGAAATTGATCTGATCATGCTCACTCAAAAAAATCTTTATCCTGAATGGCGGTATGGTGACAACAACATAACGATGAGTTCCCCGATGCATATTGAAGACAGCGCTCTTTTAGACATCAAAGGAAAAATCGTAAACAAAAAAAATGAACCGTTGAAAAATTATATTGTAAATCTTTTTTCAGGAGATAAAAGAATTTTTAAAATTGATACGACAGATGGCAATGGTCATTTCACTATTCAATTACCGGACTATTATGATGGCACACAATTTAATTTAAAGCTTACCAATTTAAAAGGACAAGGTGAAGAAGGAAAAGTGATATTGGATAATCCGGACTTTCCGCATTTTAATACGCCACATGAATTAAAAAGAAAATTCGACCAGGCAGAAGTTACTGTGATACGCAATTTTAAAACGCATACTCTTGAAGACACTTCTTTTTATGCAAAAGAAAATTCATTAAAGGCAGTGACCATTAAACCTGAAAAAACTACAGAAGCAAGCTATGATAAAAGCAAACGAGTAAATCAGTTTTCAACTATCATCACATCCGAAAATTTAAATAATGGCGACAGAAACGCAATAATTAATGCAGTACAAAACGTGGCCGGTTTCAATGCGGGCATGAATAGCATGAAGCTTGGCGGTTCATACAATGTACAACCACTTGTCGTTATGGATGGCGTTATATTAACTCTTTCTTCCGACGTAAAAACATTTCTTCAATCTGTTGATCCTTCTACCATTGATTTTATAGAAATACTTAAAGGTCCGCAGGCAGCTCTTTACGGAATGCAGGGTGCAGGTGGTGTTATTCTTATTAATACAACCAACGATAAAAAACAAGTTTCTCAAATAAATAGCCAGGGACTTTCTACCATTTATCCAAAAGGATATTTTAAAGAAGCTGATTTTACATCTCCGGATTATGATAAAAAAGAAGTGAAGAAATCATCTACCCCTGATAAAAGAATAACTTTATACTGGAATGCAAATGTGCTCACAGATAAAACAGGAAATGCAACAGAATATTTTTTCACCGCAGACGACAGAGCTATTTACTCCATAATTATTATGGGCATTACAGAAAACGGCAACATCATTTCTAAAAAAATTACCATCAAAGGTCAATAAATAATGAAGATTTAATTTGAGTTATTTTTCCCGCGATGCACTTTCAATTCTTTCTTAATAGCAATTTCATTTTGCAGAATAAAAAAAACATTTATCATTGCAGAATCATCAATTGTTTATAAAAGTCAAATAGAATGAGCATTTCAATAAAATCATTTTCTGTAAATGGAATTACTTATCATCCCGCCGCAAAACCAACTGTTGTAGTTTGCATGGATGGCTCCGCAGATGAATATTATAATACGGCGCTTGCCAAAGATAAAATTCCGAATTTAAAAAAAATGATGGCACAGGGCTATCGCGGATTGGTTCGTGATGCATTGCCATCTTTTACCAACGTAAATAACTCTTCCATTGTAACCGGCGTCACGCCTGCAGTCCATGGAATTTGCGGAAATTTTTTTTATGATGAAAAAAAAGATGCGGAAGTGATGATGAATTCTGCCGAATATTTAAGATCGGAAACAATTTTAGCCGCAGCAGCAAACTCCGGGAGAAAAGTTGCTGTTGTAACAGCCAAAGAAAAATTGCGCGATATTCTTTCTCACAAAATGACTGGCATCGCTTTTTCTGCAGAGAAAGCGATGTTTGCAAAAAAAGAAACTCATGGAATTGATAATGTGGAAGAAATCGTTGGTCACAAAACACCGGAAATTTACAGCGCGAATGCGAGCCTGTTTGTTTTTCGCGCTGGTGTTGCATTAATAGAAAAAGGTTTCGCGGACTTTTTGTATTTATCGCTCACAGATTATATGCAGCATACTTACGAACCGGAATCGGAGCAAGTGCTTTCTTTTTATGAAAATATGGATAAGGAATTTGGAAAGTTATTGCAGCTCGGAGCTATCATTGGCGCAGTTCCCGATCACGGAATGAATGCAAAAGTTGATGTAGACGGGAAACCAAATGTTTTATTTATTGAAGATATGCTGGAAGAAAAATTCGGAAATGGTTTTCGCGTAATTTGCCCAATCACTGATCCTTATGTAAAACATCACGGCGCATTGGGTTCGTATGTTGTTGTTCACGTTCCGGATAAATCGATCACTAATACTATAAAAGATTGGTTGCTGATGCAAAAAGGAATTACAGAAGTTTACGACAAAGCAAGTGCAGTAAGAATGTTGGAACAACCTGAAGATAGAATTGGCGATCTCGTTGTGCTTTCTGCGCGGGATGTTGTTCTCGGTCGTCGTCCGCAATATCACGATCTCTCCGCGCTCGATGGAACTTTACGTTCGCATGGCGGAAGATATGAAGAAATGGTTTCGATGATAATTTCTCATCCGCTGAATAAAGAATATAAAATGAAAGCTTCCGGCGATCCACGCAACTTCCAAATTTTTGATTTCACTATCAACGGAACAAACTAAAAATATGAATACTGCTGTTCACAAAACGAGTTATGTTGCCGGTACGCCGGTGAAGTCGGAAAATGTTTTGCAAATAAAAAGTCCGTATGATAATAGAATTGTTGGCAGCGTTACATTAGCAGACAGAACACATTCCGCGCAGGCAATTGAAATAGCTATTAATGGTGGAAAAAAATTATCGAGATATGAACGTTACAGCATTCTTGAAAAAGCAAGACAATTATTAATTGAAAGAAAAGAAGAATTTGCGCAAACAATTTCTGCTGAATCAGGACTTGCTATTCGCGAAGCAATTTATGAAACTGGTCGCGCGCATGATGTTTTAATGTTCGCCGCAATTGAAAGTTTAAAAGATGACGGGCAAATTTTTTCCTGCGATATTTCTCCGCAAGGAAAAGCAAGAAAAATTTTTACAATAAGAGAACCACTATCATTAGCAGTTTGTATAACGCCATTTAATCATCCGCTTAACCAGGTGGTGCATAAAGTTGTTCCGGCCATTGCAGTAGGAACTCCGGTAATTTTAAAACCTTCTGAAAAAACTCCGTTGACTGCAATAAAATTTGCAGAGTTATTGTATGAAGCCGGACTTCCGCATTATTTATTAAGTGTGTTATTAGGACCGACTGAAGAAGTTGCAGAATATTTAATAAAAGATCCGCGTGTTGAAGTCGTTTCATTTACCGGAAGTGTAGGAGTGGGAAAAAAAATTGCGGCAACTGCAGGGTATAAAAAAACTATTTTGGAATTAGGTGGGAATGATCCCATAATTATTATGGAAGATGCGGACATTGATTTAGCCGTGCATCTTGCAGCAGAAGGTTCTTACAGAAACAGCGGACAACGATGCACTGCGGTGAAAAGAATTTTAGTTCATGAAAAAATCGCTGATGCATTCACGGAAAAATTTGTTGCTAAATCGAAAGAATATATTTGCGGAGATCCATCAGATCCAAAAACAATTGTAGGAACTGTTATTGATGAAGCTTCTGCAATTTATCTTGAGAACGTTGTCACAAAAGCTGTCGCACAAGGTGCAAAAATTTTATTAGGTGGAAAAAGAACAGGCGCATTACTCGAACCGATTGTTATTACAAATGTTCCGCGTAATGCAGATATGGTAATGTTCGAATCATTCGGTCCACTTGCACCAATTCTTACTTTTAAAAATATTGATGATGCCATTGCATTATCAAATTCAACTGCGTACGGATTATCATCCGGAGTTGTTACAAAAAATATGGTGTATATAATTCGTTTTATAAAAGAATTAAAAGTAGGAACTGTCAACATCAATGAAGTTCCCGGATACAGAATTGAAAGTTCTCCGTTTGGCGGAATAAAAGATTCCGGGCTCGGAGTAAAAGAAGGCGTAATCGAGGCCATGAAATACTACACTTTCGTAAAAACATTTTCACTTCCCTGGTGAATATTTTTCACTACATAGAAACATAAGCACATTAGCCATATTTTTCCGTCATACCAATTTGCTTGTGTGTTGATTTTTTAAATATTTCATAAAAAACATCTTTTTTAAAATCTGAAAAATTTCCGTTCACGTAACTCTTCTTATAAATCTTTCACTTTTAAAAAATTAATCACAATGAAACGGAAAAAACTCGCATTCATGCTTGCATGTGCGACTCTTATTATTGGTGGCATTGTATATGCTTCCGATCATAATGACGCACCTGCAGTAAAAGGTCAGGTAACGGATATCACCGACCTGTATGTATTCCAGGGAAAAAATACCAATAACTTAGTTTTTGTTGGAAACTCGCAGGGACTGATTGCTCCAAGTTCAACTTCATCCGCGCAATTCGATCCCAACACATTGATTCAATTTAAAATTGATAACAATGGCGACAATGTTGAAGACTTAGTGATCCAGGCAATTTACAAAGATGGAAAAGTAAATTTCTTCGGACCATCCAGACCAGTTTACGCAGGAACAAGAACAAAAATTGATGAAGCAAATTACATCGGTTCTGTACAAGTAACTCCTTACGGAGCATCGCAACCAATTGTTGCAACAGGCGCTTATGGAATTAAACTTTTTGCAGGTCCGCGCGATGATCCTTTCTTTTTTGACTTGAACCAGTTTCATGCAATTCTTGCCGGAACAGCTACAAGTTTCAACAATCCGGGGTCAGACACTTTCGCCGGAACAAATGTTATGAGCGTTGTTGTTGAAGCTCCAAAATCATTACTGCATGCGCAAAACGGAAAAGTAAATGTATGGCTCACTACAAGTACAAAAGAAAGTGGATCCAGCAAATAATCTTCAAAGAAGAATCAAGGTACAAGGCACAAGATGAGAGATAAAAAAGATTCTACAATTAAATCTTTTCTTGTTTTCTGAAACATGTTTCTTACAATTAAATAAAATTAAAATGAGAACGATACTAAAAAATTACCTGACATGGGTATTGTTGGTTGCATATTTTGTAGCGTGCAATAAAAAAAACAACAATATTCCTGAATCACCTTTTTTTGACCAGGCTGATCAGGCAGCAAGACCAGCGATTAATACAGTTTTTATCAGCGCGGCTGATAAAGATAATTTCAATGTAACAACCCCTTCACAAATGGCGGCAACATTTGGATCAGAAATGAAATCGAATTTGCTTGCACTAAATCCTGCTTACACAACTAATTTGTTAGGATTAACTGCAGACCAATTCATCGG
>DATHPY010000571.1:0-4884 GCA_035483315.1 Puia sp.
CTGCGCTTCAATTAAAAAATGCGCGGCATAAACAGTCGCCCACCAGTTTTCGGTATCCTCGTCATCCCATAACGTGACTGCGCCATTATATAATTGCCGCATTTTTATTTTTCTGATCGCTTCCTGGATGTTGAAGTTAGCTGTAGCTTTTACTGATTTATTAAGATGAAGCATATCCGCCATATCACCATAATATAATTGTGGAAACGCAGTAGACACAGTTTGTTCAGTACAGCCGTAAGGGTACTGTACAAGATAAGCGAGGTATTTTGTGAGTTCAATAGCAGGAGATTTACTCACCACCAATTCTGAACTTATGCTTGAAGGAATAAAATCACCGGCGGTTAAATTTATTTGTTGTGAACTTCCGCCGTTTATAGATCCGTTACCTGTAATTTTTTGAAGTGAAGCGCTCGGACGAACACTGATCTCCGTTTCATCAGTAAATTTTTCGTTCATACTGTTTACTTCGACAGTAACTTTCCCTGTACCGATCACCGGCTGCGCTATAACGTGGAAGGTTAACCGATTTTCGCTGTTGGGAGAAAGATCAACTGATTGTTGCGCACTTCCAACGATCTGCAACGCTCCGCTCACTTTTAATAATGCATTTGCAGTTGTTGACTTTGCCGTAGTGTTTGTAACAGTTACCGGGACAGTTACGGTATCTTTCGGACTTAAAAATCTTGGCAACGCCGTACTTAATACAAGCGGATCAGCAACAACCATTTTTTCTTCTTTCGAACCAAAATTTTCATTTTTATAAGAAACTGCCATCAATCTTACTTCACCGGAGAATTGCGGAATATCAAATTCAAATTCCGCTTCACCGTCGCTATTAGCTTGTTTGATGCCGCTCCAATATGACATTATCTTGAAACGTTTTGCAGGCATTGGGTTTACGCGTTTTTTCATATCACTTTCTTTATCACCGCCTGTGCTGCTTAATATGGATTTTATTTCGGGAAATAACAACGGATAAATGTCATATGCATCAACTTCCAAAGCGCGCTTTGCATAGAAATAATTATAAGGATCGGGAGTTTCAAAATCAGAAATCTGTAACACGCCATTATCAACTGCGGCGAGAGTAACCATACTGTTTGGTTCCGCTTTTACTTTTATTTTCTGATGAGTTTTGGAACGAACTTTTTGTTGCGCAATTATTTCAACCGGAATTTTCCTGCTTTTTTCTTCAACCTTTATATTTTCAAAACCGTGTGCAACGGTTAGCGGAATATCTGAAACGCCATGCGCTTTTATTAGTGTTGCTGTGATGAAAACATTTGGCAGATCATCATTTGTTAATGGCAATTCAACCGACGCGCTGCGTTTATCAACATTCACATATTGATAAGAAACTACTTTATCCGTTTCCATTGTTACCAGCATTCGTCCGCTGAATGGTGTTTTAAATAATGCTTTAACTTTTTCGCCGCCATAATAAGAAGACTTATCAAGCTGAATATCTATCTGTCCTTCATTATTTACTTCGAAGGAAGAATTTTCACCGCCCCAGGAACCATAACTGTAAAAACTTTTACTCGCATAACTGTTACTACTGGTAACATACACACGTAATTCGTATTCACCGGGCGAACGCGGAATGAACGAATACTTTGTCGCTTCACCGCTTACCGTTACATTGTTTGAAGCAATGAGTTTGTCTTCCAGTTGAGATTCATAACGGAAATATTCCCCGCTTTTTGATAATACTGTTCTGTATTCGTGTTTTATCACTTCCACTTTTGCGGATTGACCATTCAATAATTTTTCGTCTTTATCCAATGCGATCAAACCAAATTGTACGTTTTGATTTAAGGGATAATACCAGTAGCCATCGTCAGCAATTCCAAAAAAAGTTTTTTGCGTGAAAATATCGGTTGATATATTCTTGCTTACTGGTCTGCCGGTTTCATCAAAAACTGTTGTATAAAAATTAGCCTGCAAAACACCAAGATTCCTGTAAATATCTTTTACTTCAAATTCTTCAGCCGCATCGCCATCTTTATTTGTTTTTCCTTCACGGTTTATTTTGTCAAAAAAAGAACTTTGATTCGCAAGACTGAAATCATAAGTATTATATTTTTTTGAATAAAATGATTTTTGTTTGATCTGGATCTCACATTCATAATTTCTGTCTGCAGCTGGTGGCCCGAAAAAGTTCACTGCATGGATCATCAACTGAGATTTGTCAGCCGGCTCAAGAAAAGGTTTATCTAATTTTGCAGTGACTTTAATTCTATCCGGAACAAATTCTTCAATTTTGAATGGTTGAGTTGTCAGCAAAATATCATTTGATGTGTACACTTCCAGTGAATAACTTCCAGTGATCGCTGATGTGGCAATATCAATATTATCTTCCATCGAACCTTGTTCGTTGAGATTTTTTCTGAACGATTTAAGTTCTTTCCCGTTCGGCAAAAGAAATTTTAGTTTGATAGGGATATCGCCGGGCGATCTCCATAATTTATCGCGCACAACAACTGAAAAATTTATTTTTTCTCCCGGACGGTAAATATCTCTTTCTTCATAAACATAAGCATCCAAGCCTGTGCTGTTAATATGTTTACCACCAACTTCAAAGCGCGATATATTTACTTTGGTAGAATTAAAAGGAAGATAACTAAAATCGCTCGCCGTTTTTGCAATGATCATTGCCGGACTGAAACCTGCAAACTCTTTTCTCGTGTATGCAATTTCCGCAACACCATCCGCATTGGTTGAACCGGTTCCCAAAACCTGGTTGTTTGCGCCGTAAGCAATAACATTAACTCCGTCAATTGGATTTGCCGTTTGTATCGAATTGGCAAACACAATAATTTTTTCTTTTCCTTCTTTTGCGATCAGTCCAATATCTGAAAGAGAAATGAAGCGGCTGTCGCGCACCCAATAATCTTGCATGGAACGGATGGCAATATGATAAATTCCTTTTATCTCCGGCAATTTATCTTCGATCTTGAAATTGTAAACTCTGCTGTTCCCATATTTTGGCAATGAGCGTGTATCAATTTCCTGCTGATAAATTACATCGCCAACCGTTGCGTCAGTATTATTTTCATCTTCGTATTCGCCGTTATTAGTTGGGCTTTCGTGCGGCTCATAACCATAACGCTGAGCGATAAGTAAATTATTTTCATAGATTTTTGAAATGACAACCTTTACTTTTTGCACGTTGACGATTTTCACTTCAATATTTTTCTCTCCTTTTTGAGAAAGATAAACGCCTTTCTTATTTGCAAAACTGATGGATGGTTCTAATTGTCCAAAAGCGATATTGCCATCGTACTGCTCTTTCAAAACGCCGCCAATTCTTCCGCGCAAACCTTTTGCAATGGAAAGCGTGTAACTTTTTTCAACATCAAAATTATCGCTGTGAATAATAAATCCGTCATCCCGTGTTTCAACCGTAAATTTTAACTTAGGCGTTACCGTTATATAGGAAGAAATATCAGTCGCGACCACTTGCTGGCTTGTTGCAATTTTAATTGTTCCGGTAACTCCATCATGTTCTGTTGAAACATCATTAATGCGCAATACAAACGGCGAGGGAATAACTGCGCTCGTTTCTGTTTTATTCTGCGTACCATTTACTCCGCCTTCCGGAACCAATCCTTTGTCAATACTGATCTTGGTCTCATAATCTTCGTCCTGCATTTTCATATTTGATAACCGGATGGAAATTTTATTATCAGCCGATAAGGTCTGCATGGAAAAATTCGCAGGCTGTCCGTTAATAACTATCTGCAATCTTTCTTTCAAAGAATTTGGATTAACAGGATAATTAAAAAACAGATCTAATTGTGGCACTGCATTGTTGCTGCCTTCATCCTGAATAACCCAACTCGCATTGGTATTGTCAAGTTTGAGATCAGGTGTATGAAAAGAAATATTATCGGCGTCACTTATCTTTCCATACTGTGAATATTGAAGAATATTTTTATTAAGCGTTGCTCTGAAAGAAGTGGCAGGAGTCAATGATTTTGACGGAGAAAAAATCAATTCGTCATTATGCTCCCAACGAAACTTGCCGGGGATTTTCGGATCAAAAGAAATATATTCCGTAGAATCCCATTGGTTAAGTAAAGAATCTTTTATCAATGGTTTTGAAAAACGAAATGTGAGATTCCCCAATTGTGCAACTTCATCTTTTGCATTGGTATAATCTAAACTAACAGTACTGCGATTACATGAAGACAAAAAAATAATCCCGACAATAATCGGGACAGACAAACAGAGTTTGATACGCATATAAGGTTCAGTTGAAGAGTGATTGATGTTGTTTTGTGATGTTAAAATACGAAAAGGCAAATAAAAACTACACTGCTCTCTTGCAGCAAGATGATAAAACCGGAAATTAGCATTGAGAAGCTACGGAGGATGACCAGAAGAATCCATAATAGTTAGAAAAAATTGACGATAGAAAATTACATAAACAGAAAATAGTTTTACAAATCGATCAAGATAAGAATTTGTTAATTGATGAAAAGCCTGTTCCATAAAGGGTTTCAGGAGTATTAATTTTATCATGTACAAATGCGGCTACCAAAATTTCATATAAAAACTTTTTTAAAAAGAATTTTAATAGCAATTGTCAGCGTTGTTGTTTTATTCTTTTTATTGAATTGGATTTTTCCTTTGCCGGATAAAATTGAATACTCAACTATTGTGACTGATAGTAAAGGAGAAGTGATTCACGCCTTTCTTACCAAAGATCAGCAATGGCGGATGAAAACAGAGTTGAGTGAAATTTCTCCGCTACTCAGAAAAACAATTATCGAAAAAGAAGACAAATATTTTTATCATCATTTCGGTGTCAATCCCATTGCATTAGTAAAATCTTTTTTCAAAAATATTTTCAGGTTAAAACGCACATCAGGCGCA
>DATHPY010000572.1:0-2464 GCA_035483315.1 Puia sp.
CGCGCCAAATCAGAATATTATAATAAGTGTTGTGCTGGAACCTGATTTTCTCACGGTCAGTCAACAATTTTTTCTTAGCGCTTGTGTTGCTGATGCTTGCATTGATCTTATTAATGAGTATATACCCAACGATCTTTTTATTAAATGGCCTAATGACTTGTATTGGCGCGACAGAAAAATCGGCGGCATTTTAATTGAAAATATTTTGCAGGGAGATAAATGGAAATTTGCAATAGCCGGAATTGGTATAAATATTAATCAGATAGAATTTCCGGAATTTCTTCCTAATCCTGTTTCATTGAAACAAATTACAGGCAAAACTTTTTCACCGGTTGATCTGGCAAAAGAATTATGTAATGAGATAGAAGAAAAATATAAACAACTTCAATCCGGGGATTTTGATAATTTATTGAAAGAATACAATAAATATTTATTTAGAAAGAATGAAAAAGTGAAGCTTAAAAAAGAAAATGTAGTTTTTGAAACGACGATAATCGAAGTAACTGCAGATGGACAGCTTCACACTAAAGATGCAATTGACAGGTATTTTAATTTTGGTGAAGTTAGTTTGGAGTCTTGAGTTTGCAGTTTTTGTTTATCAATTGATGTCTTATAGCTTAATTACTTTTTTCTGCCGCCACCAATACTTACGCTTGCTTTAATTCCAAAATATCCATTCTTGTAAATTACTGTTGAAGTTTTTTCTCCATTACGATCTACTGCCGAAACATAAATGGAAGGCACGAAATTATATTCCAAAGACAAACGAAAATGATCTTCTTCAAAACCTGTTCTCAATAATGCACCTGAATTTTTTGTGTTTCTTGTTGTTTGTGTAGTCGTCGGTCCCGGATCGCAACCTCCTGAAGCGTTCGTGTTAAAATAACTATAATCTCCACCTGCAAAAGTCCTTACAAGGTTGTTTGGCGTTATATAATAGTCGAACGTTATTGCATACCAACCAATATTTTTCATGCTGAGAATTGCCTCTTCAAAATGAACGCCACCTTTATAATTGTTTGCAATTGTATAGCTGGCTCAAAAAAAATATGGAGCCGGAAGATTGTGATGATTGTAAACCTCCATCAATGCCAACATCAACTTTGAAAGGTTAAATTGTTGGATTGTTTGTGTTTGAGCAGTATTTATGATGGCAAGCATAAAAAGAATAGCGAAGAAAATATTTTTCATAATTAAGGTTTGTTGTTTAATGACATATAAAGTCATAAAAAGCTGCGCATGTTATCCATTATTCACTATTCATGTTTCATTGCTGAATTTCCTTCCACGTTTTTATAATTTCTTCCGCATGCTGTTTGTTTTTTGGACGAAGAAATATTTTTCTGATCATTCCTTTTTCATCAATTAAAAAAGTGGTGCGATGAATGCCCATGTATTCGCGGCCGTATAATTTCTTTTCTCCCCAAACCCCATATTTATCAATGATTGCGTGTTGCGGATCTGCTATTAACGTAAAAGGCAGATCGAATTTTGCTTCAAACTTTTTATGTTTTTTTTCATCATCGGGACTAACTCCTAAAATCACAAATCCATTCTTTTTTAACAATGAATAATTATCGCGCAGGTTACAAGCCTGAATAGTACAGGTTGGCGTATCATCTTCCGGGTAGAAATACAAAACAACTTTCTTTCCTTTAAGATCACCGAGAGAAATTTTCTTTCCATTCTGATCGTTGCCGGAAAAAACCGGGGCTTTATCGCCTTCTTTTAAATTGATCATAATTTCTTTTAATTAGTTAATTGGATAACGTGCTGATGTGCTGTTTCAAATTAGCACATCAGCACATTATCATATTTTTTTTATCTCACGAAACTAAATATTTTCACCGCAACATTTCCCGCTTCATCTTCTACACTGATTTTTAATTCGTGTTTTCCTTTCGGGCAATGTTCATCAAATTTATAAATAAAAGATCTGCCTTTATCGTTTGTAAAACGGAGCCAATTCCCATCCAACTCCGCGCGAAAATTTTTAAAACTTCCCATATTATCTTTCACAATAAAAACAATTCTTTTCGCTCTGCTTACATTAGCTCCATCCCGAAAACCAACAGGAACAATAACGGGCGGTTCTTCATCAACCACCAATTCAAAGCTGCCAAAATCACGAAAGTGCGCAGAAGCCCAATCGTTTTGCCACTCTACTTTTTTTACATCGCGTTTAGCGCCTGCAAATCTTTCCATCACCGTTTTGTTTTTTTTATCAGGAGAAAGATTTTTGATCGTTTTAATTCTAACCAAAAAAGAATCTTGTAACGGAATGTTTGTTGAACCGATCATGTAGATGTATGAAACTTTGTTGAGGTTTGGATAGGGAAGTTTTAAAGAATTAATATCAATTGAATCATACAAACATCTTTCCCCGATATAAAATGCGAAGTCATCAGTTTCAGAGCCATCCAGCATCATCGGGTAAAATTTTTTTCCTGGTGGACCAAGATCT
>DATHPY010000573.1:0-3147 GCA_035483315.1 Puia sp.
AAGAGAAAAAGAAAAAATAATCCCCTGAAGATTTCATTTCCAAGAACGGGGAAAAAAACTTTCAGCGTATCAGCCAATGCATTTGCAACAGCCGCATCTGACAACACACAAGCGCCAAGCCAGTATAAATTATTTGCTACAAATCCTGCATAAGGTCCAAAAGCATTTTCAATATAAACATATACACCTCCGCTTGCAGTGGTCTTGCTTCCTACTTCTGCAAAACATAAGGCAATCAAAAAAATAAGTCCTCCGCAAACCAGGTAGGCAACGATGGCTGCTGCACCGAGATTTTCAGCAATAATTGCAGGTATTACAAAGATACCTGTACCAACAGTAATATTTAAAATTGCTAACGCGAGCGCCCGTACTCCGATCTCTCTTTTTAGATTTTCTTTTTCTGAAACCGGGTTCATTTAGTATGGGTTAATCTCACGTTTTGTTTACAGCAGCAGGTCGTTCAGTCCACTTCTTAACCAAAATCGCAGTTAGTTGCTGTTTGACATTAAATATACAACAGTTTAGCATTCGAAATATATTGATAACATTTTTATTTTATTGCTCTTAGCTAACGTCAATACATAACCGAAATAATATAATCTTAAACACTTTTTTTTAGTTTCTTTTTATGTAATCATCAGCAGTTCTTTACTCATCATCGTTGCGTCGCACTCTTATACTTTTATCTCTTTATTAAGCTATGGTCCTAAAAATATAATTCCCCGCTATTTTGTAAAATGAACAAATTATAAACATTTTTTTCAGCTTTTAAATCCGGAAAGTTTTCTTAATTTTGATATACCCTCCTGCTGTTATTGCTTGCCTTAATAATCTATCCTTAATAAATACTTTTTAATTTAAGCCAACATGAAATTTTATTCTGTTTTGGGTAAGCTGTTGTCCCGATGTTTTACAGCAGTCGTTATTGGTTATGATACTATCGAAAAAATATTTCTTTCAAAAAATGAGGCGAAGAACAAAAAATAAAATGTTTCTTTTTTTCTCCATTCTTTTGCTGATTGGTGTGTTGGTATGGATTGGCCTTTTAAAATATTTTATTTAGTACACTGCCTACCTTGCAGCATTTCAAAACTCTTTTCTTGAGATCGTTTTTGCAGAACTTGGTTTTTTCTGACAACGTACTTAAAAAAATAGTTTTGTTATTATTTGTATGAATCATCGTTCCATATTTTTACTAATCCTAAAAATGCCCCCCAAATCGGATCAGTTTCCGGAACTTTCACATTTTGGATATTGATATCGGCTTCAGGTCTTTCATCTTTACGTCCATATTTAATATCGTACTTTTTTCCACCCGGGTATGCGCCGATTACGCCAAGCTGGTTTTCACTTCCTAAATTTTTATGCGCCACACCAGCGGAAATAATAAGCACATCTCCTTTCTGAATTTCAATCATACTTCCACTTTCGCCACCAAGCATTATTTTAGTTTTTCCCCGGTAAACACCCAGCGCTTCATGTGTGTTGCTGTGATAATGATGATAAGTAAATATGCCTGCTTTCCACGCATTACTCCAGTTATTGCGTTCAAAAATATTCTTTATAAAATTGCCGGAAAACAAAAAAGGGAGTTTCAATACGTTTCTGTACAATAAAGCAGGCAAAACGCTGTTTGGAAATATGCCATCATCTACACAATAAATTTTTTTAGAATCATTAAATTCTGCCTTCATTATTTATTGTTGTCGGGTTATTTAAGGGGTAACTTTTGGGAATTTTTCTTATTTCAATTTCTTTTCTCCTGATCTTTTTAAAATAAAGTATTTCAAGTATTGTCCTATGAAAGTTTTATGCCAGCAAAATTTATAAGAGAATTAAAAAGAAAATGAAGAAAATGGGAAATTATATCAACAACATTTTGCCTATCATGAATATTTGTCTGCGAATAAGGTTTAAAAAACGTAATCCTGACATTTAATTAATAAAGAAAATCAGAAAGTCTTGCAATCGCAAGACTTTGTTTTCATCACGAACAGTCATTATTACAACAGAATTATTTCAGATTTTCTCCTATTCCTAAATCAATAACTTGATCACCATTTATTTCAATAAATATCTCCGGATAATTTATGTTTGAAGCAAGCCATTTATTTTGTCGCATTAATTCCACCTGCTGGTCTTTTTTTTGAAAGTTCATCACAGACATTTCGCCATCAGCATGATATATCAGGCACGCACTTCCTTTTCCTTCGTGCGCTGCCAAATAATTAAAAATTAGATACGCAAGCATTATTATGTATTTGCTTATTCTTCTGGTCACAAAGAACAAGCCAGAATAAGTGTGAAGTAGAGAGTATGAAGTATGAAATAAGAAGTTTCTTATCCATTCATTTAGCAGGGTTAACCAAGATTCCATCCATTGTTGTGTTTACATTAATGGTATCATTCACCTGTGATATTGTTGAATTTGTTTTTACAGTTGCCCTGATATAAAAAATACTTTGCAAACTGTCTTTTTTGTCAACATGATCAACTTCGTACGAAATCAATTCCCTGCCCTTTGCTTTTTGATTATTTTTTTCCATTTCATCAAGAACTTCCTTGCCTTTTAATGGACTGCAAAATAAAACAAGGCAAATGACAATATAAATCCAGGCGATTTTCCACATAACAATATATTTTAGGGTTTAATGACGAACGTAACTTTTTATTTTCTGATTTCTGTAATATATTGGCTAACCATGGGAAATAATTAATGAGTTAGTAAGTATTTACTATTAATTGTTCGCTCATTTCTAAAACCATTTTTTGTCAGACGAATATTTAAAGGATGTATAAATATTCAGACTCTTTATGATTGGCATAAAGATTCAGCAATTTATAAAAAATAAAGGTGTACAAAAAAATATTGACAAAATTCCTGGCAATTTGATTGCATTAACAATTGGATAAGAACAACTCTTGCGGCGGTGAAAATCAAGCGTTGGCGAAAAGCGCAATTAATTTACAACTATAAAATACCAGGTCATCTGAATTTTATAAAATATAACTACAATGTATATACGTAAATAAAAACACGCATAAAAATGGACTAACTACCAATTTGTTGAAATTTTTACACACGCCGAAATTTTAGAAAAAATTATCAATACTTTGAAGTTTAAATTTTTTATTTAGTATAAATTT
>DATHPY010000574.1:0-3903 GCA_035483315.1 Puia sp.
GAAATGGGATTCACGCACGTCGAGCTGATGCCCGTAATGGAATATCCCTATGATGGAAGCTGGGGCTACCAGGGTGTGGGCTATTTTGCACCAACATCCCGTTTTGGGGATCCCCAGTCATTTATGGAACTGGTGAGCGCATTTCATCAGGCAGGCGTCGGCGTGTTATTGGACTGGGTTCCTTCGCATTTTCCGTACGACGCACACGGCCTCTACATGTTCGACGGTGCAAATACTTATGAGTATGCTGACATGCGTAAAGGATATCATCCTGACTGGAACAGTTATATTTTTAATTATAAAAGGGGAGAAGTAAAATCTTTTTTAATCAGCGGCGGTCGTTTTTGGATGGATAAATTTCATGCTGATGGAATTCGTGTTGATGCTGTCAGTTCAATTTTAAAATTGAATTACTCAAGAAAAAAAGGACAGTGGGAGCCAAACGAATTTGGCGGCGATGGAAATTTAGAAGCAATTGCTTTTATTAAAGACCTGAATGAAACTTTATTCAGAGATTTTCCCGACATACAAACGATCGCAGAAGAAGCGACTGACTGGCCCGGAATAAGTAAACCTACTTACGCGGGCGGATTAGGGTTTGGTATGAAATGGATGATGGGATGGATGCATGACACACTGGATTATTTCAAACTAGATCCTATTCACCGGCAACATCACCAGGATAAATTTTCTTTCAGCATGGTATATTATTATGATGAAAATTTCATGCTTCCGTTAAGTCATGATGAGGTTGTGCATGGCAAATCACCAATGCTGTATAAAATGCCCGGCGATGAATGGCAGAAATTTGCGAACCTCAGGTTAATGTACAGTTACATGTTTACTCACCCCGGTGGAAAATTATTATTTATGGGTGATGAATTTGGCGCAACAAGCGAATGGAATTATAAGAGTGAGTTGCAATGGAATTTGCTGCAATTTGATGGACACAGACTACTAAAAGATTGTGTTCGGGATCTTAATTTTTTATTGAGAAATGAACCGGCGCTTTATGAAAATCAATTCAACATGTATGGGTTTGAGTGGGTTGATTTAAATCATCGTGCTGAAACAGTGATTGTTTTTCGAAGAAAAGGGAAAAAACCGGAAGACGATCTTTTAATTATTTTGAATATGACACCAATTGTACGACGTGATTGGAAGGTATTTACGTATGGCAAATCTTCATGGACCGAAATCTTTAACAGCGACGCCAAAAAATACTGGGGAACCGGCGACGTTTTTAATCCAGAATTGGGAGTGAATTTGGTTGATAAAAAAGAAGATGTTTATGAAATAAATGTGCATTTACCAGCGTTAGGAGCTGTGGTTTTGAAGTAAGAAAAGAATCCAAAATTTTTTCAATCATAAACCTTTGTTTAATTCATTCAGAACCTTTGAAACACAGAAACTTTTGTTTAGGTTTGAACATCCTAATTATCTTATATGAAAAATGTGCTCCTGCTTACCTTGCTCATTTCTTCTATCCAATTTTCATTCTCGCAAAAGGATAGTTCTGATTTTTATTATCAAAAAGGACTTACTGAAAAAAGTAATCGTCTTTATATGGTCGCTTTTAATGATTTGCAAAAATCAACAAAACTCAGAGTTGATAATGCGGATGCACAACGAGAACTCGGACTTACATCTCTTGAATTGAGAAAATATGATAATGCAGAAATAGCTTTTCAAAAAGTTGAAGAAATAAAAAAAGATGATAAAGTTGCTATCGAAAATTTAGCCAATTTATATTTCTGGACGCATCAATGGACGCAAACAATTGAATATGCAAAAAAAGCGCAACAATTGAACGTCGGAAAAAACTGGAATTATATAATTGGTAAGAGTTATTACCAACAGGAAGATTATGGAAATTCATTTAAATATTTACAGGCAGCTGCAAAAGATGATACTGCAAATGCAGATATTCCTTACATGCAGGCACGCAGTTTTGTTGACATGAATAATTACAAAGCTGCAGTTGCATTTTTTAAAAGAGCGATAAAACTTGACTCCACAAAATATCAATGGATGTATGAATGTGCATTAACGTTTGCTACAATTCCTGATGATAAATCTGCTATTCAATATTATTTACTGGCAGCGCAAAAAGGTTATAAAACTGATAATGATTATTACGAAAATTTATCTGACTCTTACATCGCAGCCGGCGAAGCGCAGAAAGGATTAGACTTGATGTTGAAAGTGCTTGAAAAAAAACCAGCCGATCTTATTTTATTATATAGTGTTGCTGATACTTATTATCGTCTTAAAAAATACCAGGAAGCAATTGATTACTGGGATAAAATTTTATTTTACGATAAAGAAAATGCGAAAGCACTTTATATGATCGGCATGGCGTATCAAAAGAAAGGTGAGACAGCCAAAGGAAGACAACTTTGCGACAAAGCCATCGAAATGGATCCTTCTCTCAAAAATCTCAAACACGAAATGAAAATGGATATGTGATCTGATGTTAGATTTTAGATGTACGATATTAGATGTAATGAACACATCGTACTTACGACATCATACATCGTACATTCTCTCCTCACATTCTTTCCGGAACTTTTATTCCTAATAAAGACATTGTAGTTCGTATAGTTATCGCCGTTAATTCGCATAACTGTAAACGTAAAATTTTCTTTTCATCATTTTCTGCATTGGAAACTGAATGTTCAGCATAAAAAGAATTAAATGTTTTGGCAAGATTATAAACATAGTTTGCAACAACAGAAGGATTCATTTCTGCGCAAGCCTGGCTCAGGATCGAAGGAAGTTTTTCAATTGTAACGATCAATTCTTTTTCAAGTGGAAGCAGCGGACTTTGTTCGTTGTTCGTTGCTCGTTGTTCGTTGTTCGACGCTTCTTTTCTCAAAATACTTTTTATTCTCGCATAGGCATATTGAACAAATGTGGCTGTGTATCCATGCAGATCAATTGATTCTTCCGGATTAAACAACATTCTTTTTTTAGGATCAACCCGCAGCAAGAAAAATTTTAATCCGCCAACGCCAATTGTTTCATATAATTCATTTAATTCGGTTTCAGAAAATCCTTCCGTCTTTCCCTGCTCTTTTGTTTTTTTTGCTGCTTCGGAATGCATTTCGTCCAGCATATCATCAGCGTCAACAACAGAACCTTCTCTTGTTTTCATTCTTCCTGTTGGCAATTCAACCATTCCATAACTCAAATGAAAAATATTATCCGCAGACGGAAATTCCAATTTTTGGCAAATCAATTTCAATACTTTGAAATGATAATTCTGTTCATCGCCTACAACATAAATACTCAAATCGGGCGCAAACTCTTCTGACTTTTGTTGCGCCAATCCAATATCCTGCGTAATATAAACTGCGGTGCCATCTTTACGCTGAACAATTTTTTCATCCAATCCATCATTGGTCAAATCTATCCACACACTTCCATCTTCTTTCTTAAAAAAAACATTTTTCTTCAACCCATATTCCACTAAGTTTTTCCCTAAAATATAGGTGTTGCTTTCGTAATACACTTTATCAAAATCAGTTCCTATCCTTTTATATGTTTCATCAAAACCTGCATACACCCAATTGTTCATCGTCTTCCACAACTCAATAACATCAGGCTTTCCAGCTTCCCAGTCAACGAGCATTTGCTGCGCCGATTTCATTAAAGACGCTTGTTTTTCTGCATCTTCTTCAGTAACACCCGTTGATTTTATTTGCTCAACCTGTTTTTTATATTCATCATTAAACAACACATAATAATCACCAACAAAATGATCGCCTTTGATTCCGGTGCTTTGCGGAGTTGCGCCTTTTGCAAAAAGTTCCCATGCGATCATGCTTTTGCAAATATGAATTCCACGATCATTGGCGATGCATGTTTTTACAATATCATAACCATTCATTTTATAAATTT
>DATHPY010000575.1:0-2832 GCA_035483315.1 Puia sp.
ACAAGAGTGCGACGCAACGATGCTTAATAGTAATTCTATCCCCGGGTACATAAAAATTTAAAAGACTATTTTTACTTTTTTTACGTTATTTATTCGCTGACCTTATAAACATTAATAACTCCCATTATGATCTGTGTAAAATATTTTTTGTTCTTCGCGATTTTTTGTTTTTTGATCAATCAATCAAACGCGCAATACAAACGTCGCGGTGAAACATTACAAACAAGAGGAACGTCAAAAACAAATAACTCAAAAAAGAAAGCCGATTATACAGTAAGCCAATTGAAAGGCAAATGGCAGGAGTTTACCAGAATAAACCGCGCGGATAGTTCATCAGTTACTTTTAACGACAGCATTCAATTAAATTTTACTGACAGTAACAAAGTGCGCACACGCACCAGCGTTGTTACCAGCATGACGCTGGATGGTGAAGCAGATATTGATAACAATAATACGCTCACCGTTGCGGCAGATGAATACACAATAAAATCATTGAAAAATAATGAACTCGTACTGGACGATAATGAAAAATTTATTCATCACCTGAAAAAGGTGGATACGTTTTGGTACGAAACACTCGGCAGACTTTCTACAAAACAAGAGAGTTTTAGTAAAGCTATTAAAGTTTCTATTTCAGATATTATTGGCAATTGGTCAGTGTACAGAAGACAGGCAAAACCCGGAGCTACCGGTAATGTACAGCTGATAAAGAGTTTAAACATTTCAGCTAAAACTGGCGCCAACACTGCATCGGGCAATATTACTTTTTATAAAGATCAAAATATTCAACAACTTCCGTGCACGATAATATTAAGTGAAACTTCTATAAAAATTACTGCGGGCGCACATGTGTGGAACATGAACACTTACCAGGCAGACGCGGGTAATTTTGTTTTTGGCAGTAGCGATCTGATGTATTTCAGTAAGAAATAAATTATTTTCCCGCAAAGGCGCAACGACACAAAGTGAACGTTGTAATTATTATTTTCGTTACGAATTATTATCTTCATTTAATTATTTAGTAAAGATATTTCGCAAAGATGCAACGACCACTTTGCTCCTTTGCGAGAAACAAAAAATTTTCTATGACAAAAGAAATATGGATCAACTTACCAGTGAAAAACATTGCCGCTTCAAAGGAATTTTTTACCAAACTTGGTTTTTCTTTTAATAGTCAGTTTGGAAATACGGAACATTCAGCCTGTCTGAATATTGGAAGTAAAAATGTTGTGGTGATGTTATTTGCAGAACCGCTTTTTAAAAGTTTTACACAAAACGATATTGCTGATACAGGCAAGGTCACTGAAGTATTATTTTCTATTGATGCCGAAAGCAGAGAAGAAGTAAATGCACTCGCACAAAAAGCCGAAGAAGCCGGTGGCATTGTGTTTGGCAAGCCGCAGGAAAATCAGGGATGGATGTATGGTTGCGGATTTACTGACTTAGATGGGCATCGCTGGAATGTGTTGTATATGAATATGAGTAAAATGCCGAGAGCGAATTAATTGATAATGGATAATTGATGGAGCGCTGATTAATCATAACCCATCATAAAAAATCTGCGTTCCATTAATTAAACTCCAATCTTTTCATTTACTATTTTTAATATTTCTGCTTCCAATTCAATTGTCTTTTGTTGTATTTCTTTTCCTTTAGAAATAATATCAGTAACAAAATTTTTATCTTCAAGATCTTTTGCATTGATACGCACGTTCATAAATGCGCCCATTACTGCGGTGCGAGCGCAAAGCGCCGCCACGCCTGCATCTGATACAGAATTTGGATTTCCGGTTTCAGCCATTGCTTTAATAACTTCTATGCTTGCATAGGAATTTTTCATTACAGAAAACGGGACCTCTATTGCGTGTTTTGTCGCTGATTGAATTGCTTGTGTTCGTAATTTTTTTTCTTCATCAGTTAATTTTGGTAATGCAAATGCATTCATTATTTGATTGAATGCTTTGGTGTCTTCATCAACTAATTTTATTAATTCGTTTTTATATTGTTCGCCTTTTTCCGCCCAGTTGCTGAATTCTTCCCAACGATCATCCCAGCCTTTTTTATGAGAAGAAAGATTGGCGACCATCGTTGCCAAAGCCGCACCTAACGCTCCCGTATATGCGGAAATAGAACCACCGCCGGGAGCCGGGCTTTCGCTGGCTGTTTCATCTGCAAAATCAGTGAGACCCATGCTCACGAGTTTGTTATCGTTTTTATCTTTCAGCATATATTCAATAATTCTTTCTTGAGGTTTAAAAGGAAAAAGTTCATCTAATCCCATTGATTTTATTGCGATCTTAATCAATTCTTTTTCTGATACGCCAACTGAACGTTCTTGTTTTCGTAAAAAATATTTTCCGGCATCGAGCATTGCTTTTAATGGAATTAATCCAACCAACTCACTTCCGGTTACACGAATCCCACGGGCATCTGCTTTTTTGCAAACCTCATCAAATGCAATGTGCACGGGCGTTATACTAATGTTAGTCAGGTTCATTGAAATTTGTGCGATGCCATATTCTTCAATAAACCAGCCAATAGCTTTTACGCTTTTTAAACTTCCCGGAACATTGATTGATTTTCCATTTTCAATTTTTGTGCGACCGGCTTCACGAACATCAAAAGCAATTGCATTTGCACGACGAACTGATGTTGTATTGAGATTTACATTGTAAGCCACTAAAAAATCCCGCGCACCGATAACTGTTCCACCGCGTTTTGGATCAAATTCATCCGGACCGAAATCCGGTTTCCACTCCGCTTGTTTTATTTTTTTGAAAAATCCTTCATACTCACCTGCACGTATAACCGATAAATTGTTGCGTTCTTTTT
>DATHPY010000576.1:0-2666 GCA_035483315.1 Puia sp.
ATATTCTGATTTGGCGCGGCATTCCACTTCTTTCCAAACTGGCCTTTTCCGGCAAACTGATCGTGTGCAAAAAAAACATTTCCGTGAAAAGCCACTCCGTCATGAACTTTCTCCATGGCATAGTTGTTGGTACTGTGAACCGTTTGTAATTCAACAAAACAGTTGCCTATGAGCCCTTTAAAGTTACTTGTAAGCATCTTGGCTTGATATGGCAAAAGATTGTTACTTTTGACCGGTGCGAAATTAGGATTTACAGTTCAGTGTTGTTTGACTTGAAAAATATTTGAGAAGATAAAATAAATGTTGCCCCGCGCATAGATTTTTATCGTATAAACTTAAATTGAACCGGAACTTACTTCACACATCATTAAAATATTATTCTAAACTAAACGTCTTTATTATTTGGAACAACTTACTGTATTGGCTACCCGAAAACGATCTGTAGCAAGAATAACAAAAAATTCAAAAATATTTAAAACAATAATTCAGGCGATCCAGGAAAAAAAGGGTGAGAACATTGTATCACTTGATCTTCGTAAAATACATGAAGCCGTTGCCGATTTTTTTATTATCTGCGAAGCTAAAAACCATAACCAGGTAAGAGCAATTGCCGATTTTATAGAAGACCAGGTAGAAAAAAATTGTGACGAAGAACCCTACAAACACGAAGGAATGAAAGGGCTTCAATGGGCGTTGATTGATTATGTAAATGTTGTTGTACACGTGATGATGCCGGAGAGCAGAAACTTTTATAAGCTGGAAGAATTATGGAATGATGCGATCCGCGAAGAACACGAAGATTAATTGAGATTGAATAGTTTTAACTGTTTTTTTTAAACTTTTTTATTAAAAATGTATTTTATCAGGAAACCGAGGAACGAATATTATGCCGCAGGATAACATGAAACCAAATGACCGAAGTAATTTCCCAAGGTTCAACAGACCCAAAGGAGACGATGACGCTAACCCAAAAAAGGGACCAAAATTCAATATCTACTGGATATGGGGAATTATTGCTGTAGTATTAATTGCAGTAGAATATTACGGCCCATTTTCACAAGATGCCAAACAAACGAATGAACTCGAATTCAGGCAAAATATGTTGGCAAAAGGTGATGTAGAAAAAATTGAAACCATAACCAACAAAGGAATTGTAAGGGTTTATATAAAAAAAGATAGTCTGCAAAAACCTTACTATGCTGATAAGCTCAGTAAAAACGGATTGCCAACCGGAACCGGACCCCAGTTTGAGTTTAAAGTAACGGATGTAAAAGATTTTGAAACCAAATTGCACGACTTTTTTGCTGCTAATAAAAACATTGCGGAAATCCCTGTCGAACCCAAACAGGAAGTGGAATGGTTCACACCTTTATTGCAATTTCTCCTGCCAATTTTATTGATCATTCTTATTTGGGTGATGCTGATGCGCAAAATGGGCGGCCAAGCCGGCAGTGGCGGACCGGGTGGAATTTTTAATATCGGAAAATCGAAAGCTACATTGTTTGATAAAGGAACAAAAGTTACCATCACATTTAATGATGTTGCAGGATTGGATGAAGCGAAAGTTGAAGTGATGGAAATTGTTGACTTTCTAAAAAATCCTAAAAAATATACAGCGCTCGGCGGAAAAATTCCTAAAGGCGCATTGCTTGTCGGTCCTCCGGGAACAGGTAAAACACTTTTGGCAAAAGCAATGGCCGGCGAAGCGCAGGTTCCATTTTTTTCAATGAGTGGTTCTGACTTTGTTGAATTATTTGTAGGTGTTGGTGCGAGTCGTGTTCGTGATCTTTTTAAACAAGCACGTGAAAAAGCTCCTTGTATAATTTTTATTGACGAAATAGATGCCATCGGCCGCGCGCGCGGAAAAAATGCAATAATGAGTAATGATGAAAGAGAAAGCACATTGAACCAATTACTCGTTGAGATGGATGGTTTTGGTGGCGACAGTGGAATTATTGTTTTGGCTGCAACAAATCGTCCGGATGTTTTGGATCATGCACTACTTCGTCCGGGAAGATTTGATCGCCAGATATCCATTGACAAACCGGATTTAAAAGGACGTGAAGCAATTTTCAAAGTGCATCTTAAACCAATAAAAATTTCCAGCAAATTAGATATTCATAAACTCGCTGAGCAAACTCCGGGTTTTGCCGGAGCAGATATTGCCAACGTATGCAATGAAGCCGCATTGATCGCTGCAAGAAAAGGAAAAGATAATGTAGAGATGGAAGATTTCCAGGATGCCGTTGACAGAGTAATTGGCGGATTGGAAAAAAAGAACAAAATAATTTCTCCCGAAGAAAAAAGAATTATTGCTTACCACGAAGCCGGACATGCAATTTGCGGATGGTATCTCGAACATGCATACCCGTTATTAAAAGTTACTATTGTGCCAAGAGGCGTTGCAGCATTGGGTTACGCGCAATACACTCCGAAAGAACAATATTTATATAATACAGATCAATTGTTTGATCAGATATGTATGACACTCGGCGGACGTGCAAGCGAAGATTTAAATTTTGGAAAAATTTCCACCGGTGCGCAAAACGATTTACAACAGGTAACAAAAATCGCCTACTCAATGATTACCGTTTACGGTATGAATGATAAAATTGGTAAAGTTAGTTTTTATGATCCGCAGGCGGAAAATACTTTTACCAAACCTT
>DATHPY010000577.1:0-11529 GCA_035483315.1 Puia sp.
ATAACAGCTCAATCTGATATTTCAATTAATCTTGAACAAAATTCAACAGAACTAAATGAAGTTGTTGTAACAGGAAACCGAGGTACGCCGCGAGTAAGAATAGAAAGTGCTGTTCCTGTTGACGTAATTAAAGTCAACCAAATTGGTGAAACAACAGCTAAGCCAGATTTAATGTCGCAATTGAATATGGCTGTGCCTTCATTTAATTATAACAAACAAAGTGGCGCCGATGGTTCTGATGCCATTGACTTTGCCAGTTTACGCGGACTTGGTTATGACCAGACATTAGTGCTTGTTAATGGAAAAAGATATCATTTGGCAGCTTTTGTAAATGAGTTTGGAACGCGCGGGCGTGGAAATTCGGGTACGGATTTAAATTCGATTCCGGAAGCTGCAATTGATCGTGTGGAAATATTGCGTGACGGAGCTTCTGCGCAATATGGTTCTGATGCAATTGCGGGGGTTATTAATATAATTCTGAAGAAAGATGTAAATAAGCTGACGTTTGATGCTGGTTATAGCGGTTACTACGATCATAAATATAATACGCTTAACAATGTTGATCCAAGTCAGTATTATACAGGTTCGCAGTTTGACGGGCAGACATTTAAAGCCAGCTTGAATTATGGTTTGCCAATAGGGCAAAGCGGAGGCTTCATAAATTTTGGAGCAAATTTTTTGACTGAAGGAAAAACTTTCAGAGCACTTCCAGATACGAACTGGTCAACAAATCCAAATTCAAAATTAGTTGCTCCTTATATCGCTCCTTATCGCAGAGCTTTTGGAGATGGTTCTATTACAACTGCAGGCGCAATGTATAATTTAGAAATACCAATAGTTGGTACCAAAACAACTTTTTATTCTTACGGCGGATACAATCATAAACATTCAAATGTTTATGCGTGGACAAGAAATTTTGCATCTCATCCGGAAAAATATCCCACAGACGCAAACGGAAATTTGATTTTCGTTCCGGGAATTATGAAAGTGTTTGATCCTACAAAAGGTTCTCTTGATACAGCAAATGTTTTTTATGATCCTGAAGAAGATGTGTACATCACAGATATATCAAATGCATTGGGATTTAGAGGTACACTCGGCAATGGATGGGATTGGGATCTTAGTAATGCGATCGGTTATAATGATTTTCATTATTACGGCAACAAAACTTTTAATGCTACACTGCCAGAAAGTGAAGTAGCAACTAAAACACGTTTTGATGATGGAGGATTTAATTTTCTTCAAAGCACTGCTAATCTTGATTTGAGTAAACGGTTTAATTCAGTTGCACAAGGATTGACTTTATCGTTTGGCGGAGAATTCCGTTTTGAACAATATAAAATATATAACGGAGAGAATGATTCTTATGGATATAAAATTCCGGCAAGGTATTATCCCATTGTTGGCGATAGTGTTGATGTGGCTTCTGGCTCCGAAGGTTTTCCTGGCTTTCGTCCAACCGATGTAGTAAATGCAACCCGCACCAATGTAGGTGGATATATTGACGCTGCGATAGATGTTACAAAAGAGTGGTTAGTAGATGGTGCAATACGTCTCGAAAATTATTCTGATTTTGGTTTTGTAAACACTTACAAATTGGCTTCTCGTTATAAAGTAGCTGATAATTTTAATTTAAGAGGTTCTGTTAGTACAGGTTTCAGAGCTCCTTCACTTCAACAAATAAACTTCAGCAACATCAACACAAATATTGTTGCAAATTCATTACAGTATATTTGGCTTGCGCCAAATACCAGCGCAGTGGCCAGAGCAGCAGGTATTCCTCCGCTTAAACAGGAACAATCTGTAAATGCCAGTCTTGGGTTTGCATGGAAACCAATTAGCAACTTTACTATAACTGTTGATGGCTACATGGTTAAATTGAGAAACAGGGTTATTTTTTCGGGGCAGTTTGCGGCAACATTACCTCAATTAGCTCCGTATATGCCTACTGATATTTCTCCACCTGTAAACTCAGTTCAATTTTTTGCCAATGCTGTAAATACTACAAATACAGGTGCGGATATTGTACTGGATTATTCAGAAAAAATCGGCAGAGATAAACTCAAATTTTTGCTTGCAGGAAATATCCAAAATATTACTATTGATAAAATCAATATACCTGCTCCTTTAAATGACAGTTATTTTGATCAACAAACATTTTTCAGTTCGAGAGAACAAGCTTTCTTAAAAGCATCTGCACCAAAAGCGAAATTTTCTTTGAATGTGGAATACAGTATGAAAGACCTTTCTTTTGGAACTCATATTACATATTTTGGTAAGCTTACAACTAAAGGCTATGGTTATTCCAGTGTTCCGGGTGCTACTGCAGGTGGTCCTGGCGGCGCGGGTATATCTGACGCTGGATTGGGATATGATCCTTATGTTGAAAAAGACGATGGGTCAGGTGTTGTTCCGGAAGATTTTGTTTTTCATGGTAAAATCACTACTGATTTATATTTATCCTACAAGATTAATAAAAGTGTATCATGGGTTGTTGGTGCAGATAATATATTCAATGTGCATCCTGATCTCGCGGCAACTGCTGGCGCCAAGAATGCATCATGGGGAGATAGCGAATCTGGCGGACCTTTTGATGCAGTACAAATGGGTTACAACGGAATGAGATTATTTACAAAACTTGCTTTCAATTTCTAAAAAATATTTTTAGTTCAAAAAAAAGGCCGGGGCAAATGCTTCGGCTTTTATTTTTCATTCACCGATTATTAATGCATGTTCATCTAATTCCTTATTTATTAAACATTCTCTTATACGTTTTAACTTCACCATTATAAAAAGTGGAATATTTTTGTAAAGGCGTCTGACTGCTTTGAACGAGAAATAAATTTTTATGACGGAACATTAGCTGTCTGACGCCCGAAAGAAAAAACATGAAGTCACGCAAAATAATTTTCCAGGTAATTATTCACATTGCAGTTTGGGCATGTTTCTTAATGCTTCCTTTCGCTTTTCTGCCAAGAGAAAGAGAAGGTTCATTTATTCCGGCGCAATCATTTTCGTTTTATTTTGTACTGATCAATTGTTTTTATATCGCGTTTTATTATTTGAATTTTTATGTTATTATTCCCAAACTTCTTACCCGAAAAAAAGTTATTCCTTTCGTAATTGTCAGCGTTATATTTTTACTTTTCTTCGGTCTTTTTCCAAGACTATATCATTATTTCAGTGATACATTGCAATGGCTTCCTCCGATTATAAGACGTTCAACAAGACCAAGAAATTTACTTCCGCCTTTACTTTCTCCCGGCTCAATTGCAATTTTTTCTATGGTTTTTGCAGTGAGCACCGGATTGAGAGTGGTGACGCAATGGTTTCAAACCGAGCAACGAAATAAAGAAATTGAGAATGAAAAACTGAATACGGAATTATCTTTTCTTAAATCACAGATCAATCCGCATTTTTTATTCAATACACTTAATAATATTTATTCACTCGCAGCAGATAATTCAAAACACACAGCGGAAGCCGTGATGAAACTTTCAAGCATTATGCGTTATGTACTGACGGAGGCGAAAAACGATTGCGTTCCTGTGGAAAAAGAAATTGTATTTATCAGGCATTATATTGAATTGCAAAAATTAAGATTAACCGATAAATCAAGCGTTGATTTTACTGTAGATGGTGATCCTATCGGCAAAAAAATTTCGCCGTTATTATTTTTGCCTTTTGTTGAAAATGCATTTAAATATGGAATAAGCACAAGAGAAATTTCTCCGATAATTATTCTTCTCAAAATAGAAAATAATGAATTGTTTTTTTCTGTAAAAAATAATAAACATAAAAGTTCATTATTGAAACCAGCGGAAAACACCGGAATAGGAATTAATAATAGCCGCCGGAGATTGGAGTTACTATACCGCAACCGCTATTCACTTAATATTGATGATACCGATTCCGCATACATAGTTAATTTAAAAATTAATTTATAATGATTACATGCATTGCAGTTGATGATGAGCCGCTCGCACTGGAAGTTTTAAAAAAATATATCGCGAAAATATATTTTCTTGAATTGAAAGGAACTTTCACAGACGCGTTTGAAGCCAAAAAAGCGCTCGACAATGAACCTGTAGATTTAATTTTCCTTGATATTCAAATGCCGGATATTAACGGCATTGAGTTTTCAAAACTTGTCAATAAAAAAACAACAGCGGTAATTTTTACAACAGCTTTCAGTGAATATGCTGTTGAAGGTTTTAATGTAGATGCGATTGATTATTTATTAAAACCTATCGAATACGATCGTTTTCTCAAAGCGGTTTATAAAGCAAAAGAATATATTGAATATACAAACAGCCAGGAACTTGCCGAAGGATATATTTTCGTAAAATCTGATTACCAGATGATGAAAATAAATTTGAAAGACATTATTTATATTGAAGGATTGGACGATTATATAAAAATTTACCTGCCTCAAAGATCTGTGCTCACATTGATGACTTTAAAAACCATCATGCTAAAATTGCCGCCAAAAGAATTTATTCGTGTTCACCGCTCCTACATTGTGCCAATAAGCAAAATTGCAAACGTCAGTAAAAGCAAAATAAAAATCGGCGATAAAGAAATTCCTATTGGCATCAGTTACAGCGAAAGTTTTTTTGCCGAAATGGATAAAAAAATGAGCGGATAATTATTCTCCGGCATCTTTTTGATGTTCGCCTAAATTAATTTCCGCTCCATTATTAAGTGAATAATTTTATGGGGATATTATTTTTGATTGGCAACAGAAAAAAAGATTTTTACGTACAGTTAGTTGTACGCTTTTTTTCATAGTAGATTTTAAGTTTAGTTAGGAACTTGGTTAGCAGTAATTTCCTAACTTGCTTGCGGTTTTTTAACCGCAAGCTTTTTTTATGGATATACTAAGTCAACTTAAGATCGAAAAAAACAATTCCGGAACATCAACAGGTAAAAACTGGATCAGTTCTTCTTCCAAAAACATTCAATCCTCCTCTCCTGTTGATGGGAAATTAATCGCATCACTAAGCACAACTTCCAAAGAAGATTATGAAACAGTAATTGCAAAATCACAATCAGCTTTTTTGGAATGGCGTTTATGGCCAGCCCCCAAACGCGGCGAAGTAGTTCGCCAGATCGGCGAAGCATTAAGAAAGAATAAAGAATCATTGGGTAAATTGGTTTCTTATGAGATGGGAAAAAGTTTGCAGGAAGGTTATGGTGAAGTGCAGGAAATGATTGACATCTGCGATCTGGCTGTTGGGTTATCGAGACAACTTCACGGATTAACTATGCACAGTGAACGCGCCGCACACAGAATGTATGAACAATGGCATCCGTTAGGAATCGTCGGAATAATATCAGCATTTAATTTTCCTGTTGCGGTATGGAGTTGGAACAGTATGCTGGCATGGGTTTGCGGAGATGTGTGTGTTTGGAAACCTTCTGAAAAAACTCCATTATGTGCAGTTGCGTGTCAACAAATAATTTCAGAAGTTTTTGAAAAGAATAATGTTCCCGAAGGTGTGAGTGGATTAATAAATGGCGACAGAGAAGTTGGGGAATGGATGGCAAATGATCCACGCATTCCATTAATTTCTGCAACCGGTTCAACAAAAATGGGCAAAGCTGTGGGAACCGCTGTGGCTATGCGTTTGGGAAGATCATTATTAGAACTCGGTGGAAATAACGCGATCATTATTTCTGAACATGCAGACCTGAATATCGCAACATTAGGTTCTTTATTTGGCGCGGTTGGTACCGCTGGTCAGCGTTGCACAACAACACGCAGACTGATTATTCACGAAAGCATTTACGAAAAAATTAAAACCAGGTTAGTTGATGCGTACAAACAATTAAAAATCGGAAATCCTCTCGAAGAAAAAAATCATGTCGGTCCGTTGATTGATAAAGAAGCCGTTCAACTTTATTTAAATTCCATCGAAGCCTGCAAAAAAGAAGGTGGAAACTTTATTGTTGAAGGCGGGGTGCTTCATGGCGATGGCTATGAAAGTGGATGTTATGTAAAACCATGTATCGCAGAAGTGCAACCCAATTACAAAATTGTGCAGCACGAAACTTTCGCGCCAATTCTTTATTTCATAAAATATAAAACAATTGATGAAGCCATCGCAATTCAAAATAATGTTCCGCAAGGTTTGTCCTCATCAATTATGACGCTTGATCTTCGCGAAGCAGAAAAATTTCTGTCTGCTGCAGGAAGTGATTGTGGAATTGCCAATGTAAATATCGGCACATCTGGTGCAGAGATCGGCGGCGCATTTGGCGGCGAAAAAGAAACCGGTGGTGGTCGCGAAAGCGGCAGCGACGCATGGAAAGCTTATATGCGCAGGCAAACGAACACAATTAATTATTCACCAAACCTACCATTAGCACAAGGAATAAAATTCGATATTTAAGTTTTTGGTTTTTAGTTTTTTTCTTGATACCGGCATCAGTTTTCATGGCATCATCCTTGCGTCGCAATCCTTTCATCGGCAAATCTTTGAGCATCTTCAGGTTTATTAAAATCTAATTGGCTTTTTACGCGTTCTGCCTAAAATAATCCCCGTTTTCTTACGTTATATGTCTTTTATTATCACCACTATATTCTATGAAAGCGGCCAGATTATGAGAAAATATTTACCACTACTATTTGTTTTCGTTGCAGCATTTTTAAATTCACAAGCTCAAATAAAATTGGGTGGCGAAATAGGTTTTCATTCTGCCAGCGTAATAGAAACCAATAATATTCCTGGTTGGGATACTGCTGTAAAACCATTTTATTCTTCACGTACGGCAATTCATTTTGGCGTTAAATTAGAAATTCCGCTTAGCAACAGGCTTTTTTTTCAACCAGCAATTAATTACACTTCAAAAGGTCGTCAGTATTCAAAAAATAATAGCTTAATTGATAGCGCTTCGTTAGACACAGTTTATACAAAAAATACACTTAGCATCGGCTATGTTGAGATGCCTTTTTATCTTACTTATAAAATACCGCTTTCTAAAAATCATAAAAATAATTTCTTTATAGGAGCCGGTCCTTATTTCGCTTTTATTTATGATGGCAATCTTACCAGCCAAATGTTAACTCAGCAAGACACAACCAGTAATTATACAACCGAAACAGATAAGCTACAGGTTGGCAATGCTGTTACAAAATACAAAACTTTTGATTTTGGCGTGAATGCAAAAGCCGGGTTAGAATTTGGCGCCGTAACTCTTAATGGATACATAAGCCAGGGGCTTACTAATTTTTATACTGCACCATATAACGGAACTTTTCATCACCATGTAATGGGCGTCACTTTAGGAATTTGGTTAGGCAAAACTGAAGTTGCTATTTCTACTCCAAAACCAAAAGCTAAAAAACCAGTTGTAATTGATACTGATAAAGACGGCATTCCCGATGATGTGGATTTGTGTCCTTTTCAACCGGGTGTTGCGAAATATCATGGCTGTCCTGTTCCTGATACTGATCATGACGGCATTGATGATGAACATGATTCATGCAAAACAATTCCTGGTGTCGCGCGATATCATGGTTGCCCTGTTCCTGATACAGATGGTGATGGAATTGATGATGAACATGATTCATGCAAAACTGTTGCAGGTGTAGCGCGTTATAATGGTTGCCCGATTCCTGACAGAGATCACGATGGCATAAACGATGAAGTGGACAAATGTCCTGATGTTCCGGGAGTTGCTGAAAACAATGGTTGTCCTGCAATAAAAACAGAGATAAAACAAAAAGTAAATTACACCGCGAAAAATATTTTGTTTGCAATAGGCAGCGATAGGTTATCAATAATTTCTTACAAAGCGTTGGATCAACTGGCACTTCTTTTAATTACACATAATGACCTTCATTTGACAATTGATGGTTATACAGACAACACCGGTACTCCGGAAACAAATTTGGTATTATCGCAGCAGCGTGCAGATGCTGTCAAAAAATATCTTATCAAAAAAGGAATTCAGGAAAATCGCATTACTTCAAATGGCTTTGGCGAAGAACATCCAATTGCAGACAACAACACGATGGACGGTAAAGAAAGAAACAGAAGGGTTGAATTAAAAGTTACAACTCAGTAACAATTATTAACACTTCAGGACTTTAACATCTTTATTAAGCCATCCATGTAAATTAAGTTCTCCATTAACAGAGGTTTAATTATTTTCGGCAATTAATTTTTCTACTAAATAAATAATTTCTAAAAAAAACAACATGATGCGTAGTTTAAAACTATTTGTGTGCGTGATTGTAATGCTTGCAATTAATCTTTCTCTTTTTGCGCAAGGCACTTCAGCAAAACAAGATTTACCGAATGGCTGGCATTTAATGGACAAACAGCAGGACGGATATTATGGAATTAGTCTTGGTAAAGCGTACGAATTTCTCAAAGCAAAAAATTTAAAAAGCAAAACAATAGTTGTTGCTGTAATTGATTCCGGTGTGGATACTTTGCATGAAGATCTCAAAGATATTTTATGGACTAACCCGAAAGAAATACCGGGAAATGGGATTGATGATGATCATAACGGTTATGTGGATGATGTGCATGGCTGGAATTTTATTGGCGGAAAAGATGGCCAAAATGTGAATGATGATTCCGGCGAAGATGCAAGAGTTTATTATGAGTTTAAAGAAAAATTTGAAGCGCCGGGTTTTGATCCTGCAACATTAACAGGAGAAGATGCGGAGAATTATAAAATGTGGGTAAAGGCAAAAAAAAGATTGATGGGCAATGGTTCAGATAATGCTGTTGATCTTGTTCTTTTAAAAAGAGTATTAACAGCAACGGTTATGAGTGATAGCGTGATTCAAAATGCGATGGGAAAAAAAGAATATACCGGCAACGAGTTGGATACATTCCAGGTTACCTCACCTGATGAAAAAAGAGCAAAAGAAATTTTGATGTTTTCTTTCAGAGAAAATAAAATTATGGAAGTTTCCAATAAAGCTTTCTTAAATGATTTTAATGAATACGTGAACATACAGGAAAAAAAAGCAGAAGCGAAAGAAAAAGCTCCTGAAGAAACGCGCAAAAAAATAGTGCAAGATAATGAAAATGATATCAACGATAAATACTACGGCAACAATGATATTATGGCCGGTGAACCGTTGCATGGAACGCATGTTTCCGGAATTATTGCGGCTGAAAGAAATAATGGAAAAGGAATGGATGGGATTGCAGACAATGTAAGAATAATGATGATCCGCGCTGTGCCGGGTGGTGATGAGCATGATAAAGATATTGCACTCGCAATACGATATGCAGTTGACAATGGCGCCAAAGTGATCAATATGAGTTTTGGCAAAGATCTTTCTCCCGAAAAAAAATGGGTTGATGATGCGGTGAAATATGCAGAAAGTAAAAATGTTTTATTGGTTCATGCAGCTGGTAACGACGCTGCCGATGTTGACACAACCGATAATTTTCCAAGTGCTGAATATAAAGACATGAAAGGAAAAGCAAGTAATTGGATAACAGTTGGCGCCAGCAGCGATCCGGCGGCAGAAACGGATTTCAAAAGTTATACAGCATCATTTTCCAACTACGGGAAAAAAGATGTTGATGTGTTTGCTCCCGGAACAAAAATTTACTCCACACTTCCCGGCGGAAATAATTATGGAAACGAACAGGGAACAAGTATGGCTGCTCCCGTTGTAACCGGTGTTGCGGCGCTTATTATGGAATATTATCCCGCGCTTTCGGCGCAACAGGTAAAATATTGCATTGAAAAATCGGCGACGCAAATTCCTGTCAAAGTTAAAAAACCCGGCAGCGACGAATGGGTCAATCTAACGGATATCAGTACATCAGGTGGCGTAATTAATGCTTATAGCGCAGTGAAATTGGCTTATTCATTAACCACAGAAAACAAAAAAGAAGAAGCGCCGAAATCAACGTTAAAAACAAAAAAGGATTAGTTTTCCAAACATATTAAATTTGCAAATACCGGGCATTTTGTCCGGTATTCTTTTTTACATTTACAAAACAATGGTAACCAAAAAAGATTGCATAGCCGAATTTTATAGTTCATACATTAACTTGGTGAAGGAAGAAAATCTATCAAAAGCGCTAAAAAAAAATACTGCACAGGTAAAGAAACTTCTAAAAAAAATCCGTACCAAGAAAGTAGATTACGCATACGCTGAAAAGAAATGGACGATAAAAGAAATACTTCAGCACCTTATTGACGCTGAACGGGTGTTTGCTTATCGTGCCATTACATTTGCGAGAAAAGATACCACGCCGCTTCCAAGTTTTGATGAAAAAAACTGGGCGGAAAATGCCAAAGTAAAAAAAAGAAAATGGAAAGATTTGGTTGAAGAATTTAAAACTGTGCGCAAAGCGACCGAAAAACTTTTTCGTTCATTCGATGATGAACAACTATTGTCAAAAGGAACAGCGAGTGGTAATACCATTAATGTAGTTGCCTTAGGATTTATTTGTGCTGGTCATGCTGCTCACCACGTTAAAGTAATAAAACAAAGATATTTATGACGATTGTATTTGGATTAGACCCTGATTTTTAATTGTATTTCAATTGAACGACCTAACTATTGTTGAAGATCGCCAGAAAAAAATTCTCCGCTTTGCGGTTGGAAGTTTCTTTTTTATTGCGGGATTATGTTTTTCAAGCTGGGCTTCACGCATTTTCGACATTCAGTCAAAACTGCAGTTAAGTAATGCAGGATTGGGTTCTATTTTATTAGGACTTCCGGTGGGATTATTATTGTCACTTCCTTTTGCCGGTTTAATGGTTGCAAAATTCGGCAGCAAATATGTTGTCATCTGCGCTGCGTTATTATATGCAATAACACTACCAGTTTTAGGTTTCGTCGTACACCCATGGCAGTTAGTTTTGTGTTTATTTGTATTCGGCATCGCCGGAAATATTCTTAATATCTCTGTTAACACACAAGCTGTAGGAACAGAAAAAATTTATGGGCGCTCAATAATGGCGTCATACCACGGAATATGGAGTCTTGCAGGATTTACGGGAGCAGCCATTGGAACTTTATTGATCAGTTTAAAATTAGTTCCCTATCAGCATTTTCTTATTATCACAGCGGTTTCAGTTTTGATTATTTTAAATTTCTCCCGGTTTTTGCTTGTTACAGATACCAATCAAACTGAACAACAACCAATATTTTCATTGCCGGATAAATCATTGATCAGTCTTGGGTTCATCGCATTTTGCAGTATGATCTGCGAAGGAATGATGTTTGACTGGAGCGGGATTTATTTTAAAAAAGTAGTTCATCCATCGCCGGAATTAGTTGCTGCAGGTTATACTGCATTTATGTGTACCATGGCAACCGGGCGTTTTGTAGCGGATTGGTTTGTTAACCGGGTGGGGTTGAAAAAAATTCTTCAGCTCAGTGGACTGCTTACATTTCTTGGGCTAATGATTGCCGTTAGCTTTCCTTATTTTTACAGCGCGATATTTGGTTTTTTATTAGTCGGCGCCGGAGTATCTTCAGTGATACCGTTTGTTTACAGTCTTGCAGGAAAATCAAAAATATTATCTTCAGGAGTT
>DATHPY010000578.1:0-6414 GCA_035483315.1 Puia sp.
TCGCTGCTTCCGGAGACAGAAATGTTATGGTTTTGATAAAAGGCAGTCCGTAATATTTGATTATACCAATTCGTTGAATATCCCGTCGCGGTAAGCGTCGGACCGAAAGAGGCTGACTCATAATTTAAATACTGTTTCGCATTAGCCATTGGCACAACATAGGCAGCTTTTGTAATACCGATATTTGTGCTGTAAGAAACTTTCATTTTTCCTGAGCCTTGTTTTGTAGTAATTAAAATAACTCCGTTTGCCGCGCGTGCCCCATAAATGGCACAGGAAGATGCGTCTTTTAAAATATCTACAGATGCAATATCAGCAGTATTGATATTTGTAATATCCGCACCTGCAGGAAGAATTACACCATCAACTACGTACAAGGGGTCCACTCCACCTAATATGGAACCTGCTCCACGAATAATGACTTGTGGTGAACTTCCCGGTTGTCCACTGCTAATAATTTGTACGCCTGCTACTTTGCCCTGTATTGCCTGTGTTGCAGTTAACACGGGTTGTTTTACCAGCTCACTGCCTTTTACAGTTGCTGTTGCTCCCGTTACATCTATTTTTCTTTGCGTGCCGTATCCCACTACTACAACCTGGTCCAATGGTTTTTCTGATTGCGTCATTTTTATATTGATCACAGACTGACTTTTCACAGCTACTTCCTGAGTTTGATAACCAATATATGATATAACTAATATTCCATCTTCCGGAACGGTTAATTCAAATTCTCCATTGTTGTTTGTTGCTGTTCCGCGCGAGGTGCCTTTTATCGTTATTGATACTCCCGATAAAGGATCGCCACTATCGCTGGTTACTTTTCCGGTAATTTGTATGTCTTGAACCGTTAGCGTAGCTGATAAAACAACAATCAAATTATTCTCCAGCATTTTATAGGTAAGATCAGTTCCTGTAAATATTGTTTTAAGCGCCAACGCAACATCTTCATCATTTATATTTACACTAACTTTTTGCTGCAGATTTTTTAATTGGTTGTTGTACAAAAAACGATAGTTGGTTTGCTTTTCAATATTGCTTAATACCTGGTTAATCTGCACCTGGTCGAGTTTGAGGGAAATTTTATTCTGCCCGTTTACATTTGCAGATGCCTGTAGTACACCGGCAATAATTAATAAAAAAATCAATTTCATGGTTATAAGGGCTTTTGCAATTGTGTTTGGTTTTGGTCTTCCGAAAATCGTTAGTTTTTGTTTCATAATTTTTAGTCTTGCGTGTGTCAATCAAAATTTCCGTTCCGCAAAAAAAATAGTTGGTGGTTTTATTTTGATCAGTATCCGGAATCAGTCAATAAAATATTTCATGAACTGTTGCTCATACATTTTATTTTGAAATAAAAATTTCATTTTCTTTCATAGAATAATTAAATTTTCCTGACAGTTGTAAAGCATCCAACGCCTGTTGAACAGTTTCGTTTTCAAAAATTCCGGTAAAGCTCAAATTCTCTGTTCCTGAATCGCCAAAACGAATTGCAACATTGTACCATCGTTCCATTCGCAACGCTAATTGTTTAAATGTTTCATTTCTGAAAATGAGCTTGTTTTGCACCCATGCTGTTTCTATTATCGTACTGTCTTGCCTGGTATAATTCAAATGGCTAATTGCAACAATGGGATTAAATGTTTCCTTAGTAGATTTCGTTTTAGCGGACTTCAAAGATAGTTCATCATCTGCAACAATTAATTTTTCATTTGGTTTTAGAATAATTTTTTCAGAGGATTTGTCTTTAAAGGTCACTTCAATACTTCCTTTTACGAGACTCGTTTCAGTTTTTTCATCAGGGTATGATTTCACGTTGAATGTAGTTCCCAATACTTTTATATCAATTTTTTTAGTATGAATGATAAAGGGTTTTTCTTTATTTTTTACTACATCAAAAAAAGCTTCGCCGGTAAGATTTACTTCGCGGATTAAATTACCATAATTTTTATCGTACGTTAATTTGCTGCCGTCATTCAGCTTCACAGTAGTTCCATCGGGCAAAACAACATTAGTTTTAGAACCATTGTGCGTTGAAATTTCACTTAGATTGTTTTGACCAGATTCGGCTTGTTTTTTATCAGCATAAATAAAAAAATGTTTTACAACAAAGAATGCGATCATCAATGCTAAAATTGAAGAAACTCCCCAGAGTACTTTTTTAGTTTTATTTTTCTTTTTTGTCGCCAAAAAACTATTTTCCGGAGCGTTTAATTTTTCTTTATCAAAATCAATATTCATGATTGTCATTCGCGCAATATGCCTGGCAAATGCATTGTCGGCAGTTTGTTTTATGTTATGACGATTGTGTTTCCATAAATCGGTAATTATTTGCAGGGGATAGTGCAAACCAGGATCATTTCTCAGCAAAATCTCCAACTGCTCCAATTCTTCCTGCGACGCTTCGCCGGAAAGTTTTTTTGCAATTAGATTCCAAGCGTATTCCTGGTTCATAAAAAGATGGTTATTTGTTACAGACAGGCAAATAATACAAAACCCCCAAATCAAGAGAGAATTTTTTTGAATGATGGTCAGTATCTCATTACTGAAGATGGAATGGTTTTGCGAACATCAAACCCAACCATTTTAGCGATTTTATGAAGAGCGATTGTTAACTGATTTTCTACTGTTTTTTCCGATATATTCAATATGCTGGCAACTTCTTTATATTTCAGGTTGTCTTCCTTAACTAATTTAAATATGGTTTTACATCTTGATGGAAGATTTTCGATTGCATTATGAATCAGTGCAACCATGTCTGCAGTGATCAGTAATTGTTCCGGGTTAAAATAAACGCTTTTGAACTGGTCGGCAAATTTATCAATATCGCAAGTGACGATTTTTTTTTGTTTTTCAAGGTAATTAAGCGAAGTGTTTTTTATAGCTATGTATAAATATACCTTCAGGTTTTTTATCTTATCCAATCCCTTTCTTTTTTCCCATATTTTAATAAAAACATCCGACACTATTTCTTCTGCAGGTTGTTTCGCTTTTACAAATGAAAATGCAAAGTGAAATAAGCAGGGATAAAAGGAAGTAAACAACTCTTTATAAGCAAAGCAGTCCTCATTCCGGGCAATTTTTGTTTGTAAATCTGTAATTTGATTAAAAGCAATCATTAGATAAAAACAAGTGTAATTTTTAACGGCAGTAAATATAAAATTCTCTTTTCTGATTTGACAATTTTTGTTTCTTCATAGCTGCATTGTTTATATAACTTTTCGACATTCATATTTTACAGCTTGGATTGAATTTTATATTTTTGCAACGCCAAAAAACGGCAGGACCCTTAGCTCAGTTGGTTAGAGCATCTGACTCATAATCAGAGGGTCGTTGGTTCAATTCCAACAGGGTCCACAAAATAATCTGAAAATTGAAGGAATGACGGTGATGTTGAAATTGGCAAATGGATAATCAATTACTTTTTGTCGAAATAAATCTCAAAATCAGAAATCCCCAATCAGAAATTTCTTTAGGTTCTTTAACCTTTTATTAACCCGAAGCAAAATACATTTGCCAATCAATTGAAATTATGAAGCAGCTTTTCATTTTTGCATTAGCGCTTGTTACCATAACTACTGCTTTTGCGCAAAACGATTCGACAACTAACAGTAAAAAAAAGGATTGGAGCAAAGTAAAACTCGGGCGGCGAGCTAATGATCACTTTATGGTGCAAATTGGTTATGACGGATGGGCAGCAGCTCCGGATAGCATAAGCATATCTGGGTTTTCAAGAAGTTTCAACTTTTATTTTATGTTCGATATGCCTTTTAAAACCGATCCGCGTTTTAGTGTGGGCGCCGGATTAGGAATAGGTTCAAGCAATATTTTTTTTCATGACCAGTTTGTTGATGTTGCGTCTACAGGAAATTCTGCAACCACATTGGCCTTTACCGACCAGACCGGCGGAAATCACTACAAAAAATTCAAATTGGTTTCTACATACCTGGAAGTCCCTGTTGAACTTCGTTATGCAATAGATCCTGAAAACACCAATAAGAGTTGGAAATTTGCGGTTGGTGTGAAAACAGGATTGTTATTGAGTACCTACACAAAAGCAAAGGATCTTGAAAATAATGCCAACCAGGTTATCAATTCTTATATTCAAAAAGAAAGCTCAAAAAAATATTTTAACGGCGCGAGAATTGTTGGCACAGCCAGAATAAGCTATGGTGTTTTTGGAATATTCGGGCAGTTGCAGGCAACAAGTTTTATCAAAAGCGGCGCTGGTCCGGCAGTTTATCCTTTTTCAATTGGTATTTGTTTTAGCGGCTTGTAAAAAAATCTCGTCGGAATTAATATTTACTCAAAAATATTCCTTCTCTTATTGGTAAGGCATTTTTATTGCTTGCCTTTGTTATATTTATTCTCACAATAAAATAAATTGATACAAAAGAATAACATCAGCCTGAATCACGAAAATGCAATTCTTGTTGGCGTTGTACAAAAACTGCAAACAGAATTTGAAGTGAATGAATATTTGGATGAACTTTCTTTTCTTGCAGAAACCGCCGGCGCAAAAACAAAAAAAAGATTTATTCAAAAATTATATAAACCCGATAGTAAAACTTTTATTGGCAGCGGAAAACTTGAAGAAATTAAAAATTATATTTCATCAAAAAATATACGCGTAGTAATTTTTGACGACGAATTATCCGGCTCACAAATTTCCAACATTGAAAAAATACTGAACGTTAAAACAATAGATCGCTCCGATCTGATTCTTGATATTTTTGCTAATCGTGCACAAACCGCCCAGGCAAAATTACAGGTTCAGCTTGCTCAGTATGAATATATGCTCCCGCGTTTGCGTGGTATGTGGAAGCATCTTGAAAGATTAGGTGGTGGAATTGGAACAAGAGGTCCGGGTGAAACAGAAATTGAAACAGATCGCCGCATTGTAAAAGATAAGATCAGTTTGTTGCGCAAACGTTTATCGCAAATTGACAAGCAGGCTGCGACTCAACGAAAAGACAGAGGAGAATTTATTCGTATATCACTGGTGGGTTATACCAATGCGGGAAAATCTACTTTGATGAATGTGTTGAGCAAAAGCAAAGTTTTTGCCGAAAATAAATTATTCGCAACGTTAGATACCACTACAAGAAAAGTTGTTTATGAAAATACGCCTTTCTTATTAAGCGATACTGTTGGCTTCATCCGCAAATTGCCACACCATTTAGTTGAAAGTTTTAAAAGCACGCTTGATGAAGTTCGCGAAGCGGATATTTTATTGCATGTAGTTGACCTGTCTCATCCAAAATACGAAGAACAAATTGGTGTTGTTAATGCAACGCTGCAGGAAATAAAAGTTTTTGATAAACCATCACTGCTCATCTTCAACAAAATTGATGAATATGAAAAAAATACTTTTGATGCATGGCTCGATGACAACGTAAAAAAAGAAATGATGAATGAGCTCAAAGAAAAATGGAAAGAAAAAACGCAGAACGATTGTGTATTCATTTCTGCAACGCAAAAAAATAATATTGATGAATTACGAAAAATACTTTTAAAGAAAATACGTGAGATATATAAAATCCGTTATCCTTATAAAACAGAATATATTTTTTAATGAACAACAAAAAATATACTTGGCATAAAATATCTAACTCAGAAGCCGAAATTAAGTTGGGTGAAAATGGAATCGGTGTGGTTGAAGTAAATGACAAAATTATTTGCATCACAAAATTTGATGGCGAATGGTTTGCATTTACTAATTCCTGTCCGCATGCAGGCGCGCCATTGAGCGAAGGATGCATTGATAGCAAAGGCAACGTAATTTGTGCATTTCATAATTACAAGTTCAATATTAGAAATGGGAAAATTGCAAATTATGAAGGCTACTATTTAAAAACTTATCCTGCGGAAGTAAGAGCCGATGGAGTTTTTATTGGCATTAAAAAAGAAGGATTGCTGAATTGGTTATAAATGAAATTCTTTTTAGAAAGGACAGATTTTAAAAGGGAAAATCCCTATTTTTGCTGCCCTTAATAAATTCCTCCTTAGCTCAGTTGGTTAGAGCATCTGACTGTTAATCAGAGGGTCGTTGGTTCAAGTCCAGCAGGGGGAGCGCTCAGCACGAATCAAGAAGTATTAAAACGACCAAAAGCCCGCATCAAACTCACGTCTGGTGCGGGTTTTTACTTTTTATTCATGTTTTTAAAAAGTGCTGATTCCCACCAATTCTTTTACACTTTCTTTTACACTTTTTCGGCATAGTCTTTAAAATCTAAGGACTATTTATGATTATTCCGGTAGTAACGCCAGTGATAAACTGGAGGGGTAAAACAAACAAAAAAGGAACATATATTATTCATTTGCGGGTCTACATTAATCCCGAACCGTGCAAATATTATCCAATTAAAATACCACAAAAGATCAGGTTGGATCAATGGTCTGGAAGGGATGGCATTT
>DATHPY010000579.1:0-8319 GCA_035483315.1 Puia sp.
AACAGTATCCTTCAGGGGTGATAATCTGATTAACCGCTACAAAGACGAAAAGCTTCCGCTACGCACAGATTTTTTATTGAGTTCCACGCAGATGGAACAGTACGCAAAAAAACTTGCAAAAAGTCACCAGATCATTTCCGGGCAAACCAGCGAAAAATTATTGAAGCGACTTGCAGATAATGAAAATCTATTGCTGGAAGTTCACACTTTGCTTACCGATTCTGCAAAAGATAATGAAAGAATAAGCCCCGCCGGCGAATGGCTGCTTGATAATTTTTATTTGATAGAAGAACAGATCTACACAGGCAAAAAACATTTACCCAAAAAATATAGCGCCGGTCTTCCTCAATTAGAAAAAGGAAATTCCAAAGGATTACCGAGAGTTTATGACATGGCGGTTGAAATAATTTCTCACAGCGATGGAAGAGTTGATCTACAAAGTCTCAGCAGTTTTATTAGCGCTTATCAGCAAGTTTCTGTTTTAAAACTCGGGGAGCTTTGGGCGATTCCGATAATGCTGCGACTCGCCATTATTGAAAATCTGCGAAGACTTTCTGTACAAATTGCCATAGACCGCATCAATAAAAACCAGGCGGATTATTGGGCCGATCAGATGATTGAAACCGCAGAAAAAGATCCAAAAAATTTAGTGCTGGTCATTGCGGAAATGGCAAAATACGGACCCCAGTTAACCAGTTCATTTGTTGCTGAACTTGCAAGAAGATTACAGGGGAACGGTTCTTATTTAGCATTTGGATTAAGCTGGATAGAACAAAGATTGTCTGAACAAAATCTTACTGTAGACGAATTGATTTACCAGGAAAATCAAAAACAAGCTGCAGACCAGGTTTCGATGAGTAACAGCATCGCAGGTTTGCGTTTTTTAGGAACTACAGACTGGAAAGCGTTTGTTGAATCAATGAGCCGGGTAGAAGCAATTCTGAAAAAAGAATCGCTCTATTCATTGATGAATTTTGCAACAAGAGATGAATACCGGCATGTTGTGGAAAGAATAGCGAAAACAAATTTTTTATCGGAAGAAGTTGTCGCCTCCGCTGCAATTGAATTAACGCAGCAATCAATATTTAAGGAAAATGAAACAAACTATGCGCATCATGTAGGTTATTTTCTTGTAGAAAAAGGAATTGAAGATTTAAAAAGAAAACTCAACGTCCGTGAAACAATAACCGCCAGAATAAAAAAAAATATAGAAAAGGATGCCTTGTTTTTTTATCTCGCATCGTCTGTCATTCTCACTATTCCGTTTGCATGGATATTATATTTGCTGCCATCACAAAAATATATGCCCTGGTGGCTGAATGTTATTGTAGTAATTATTTGTGTGATCGCTGCGAGCCAGGCTGCAATAAATATTATTAACTGGGTCAGCACATTATTAGCAAAACCAAAATTGTTACCGCGGATGGATTTCTCAAAACTCATTCCTGCGGAATATTCTTCTATTGTGGTAATTCCCGCGTTGTTTGATAATCTTCTTCAGTTGGAAGATTTAATTGAAGGATTAGAAATAAGATTTCTCGCTAATAAAAATAAAAATTTATTTTTTGCATTACTCACAGATTTTAAAGATGCAAAAGAAGAAAAGCTTTTAGGCGAAGACGAATTGTTAACAACAGCCGCACAAAAAATAGAAGAATTAAATAAAAAATATGCCTCTGATGGAAAAAATATTTTTTTTATTTTTCATCGTCACCGCCAATGGAACAAGCGGGATAAAACCTGGATGGGATACGAACGCAAACGCGGAAAACTTCACGACCTGAATAATTTATTGCGCGGAAAAGGTTTGGAAAAATTTAGTTTGATCACCGGCGATCATACAATTTTATCATCAGTAAAATTTGTTATTACACTCGATGCAGACACGCAGTTACCAAAAGATTCTGCATGGAAAATTATCGGCAATCTCGCTCATCCGTTAAATCGTCCGTTTTATGATAAACAAAAAGGCCGCGTTATGGAAGGATACGCAATCCTTCAACCGCGTGTTGCAGCAAGTCTTCCGCGAAGTGACAGTTCTTTTTACAAAAAAATGCACAGCAGCGATCATGGATTAGATCCGTACACAAAAGCGATCAGTAATCTGTACCAGGATCTTTTTCACGAAGGATCTTTTATTGGCAAAGGAATTTATGATGTAGATGCATTTGAAAAAGCGCTCGAAAATAAAATGCCTGAAAATCGTATTCTTAGTCACGATTTGCTTGAAGGAAGTTATGCGCGATGTGCATTAGTCAGCGATGTGCAGTTGCTGGAAGAATATCCTGCAAATTATGTTGATGATGCAAAAAGACAAAGCAGGTGGATACGCGGCGACTGGCAAATTGCAGCGTGGCTTTTACCGTGGATTCCCGCGCCGAATAAAAAAATACAAAAAAATACAATCAACGCTTTAGGCAAATGGAAAATTGCGGACAATCTCCGCCGCAGTTTAGTTCCGGTTTCTTTGTTGGTTTTATTATTTTTTGGTTTGGTGTATGCCTCAAAATGGTTACTGCTCATAATCATTCCCGCAATAATAATATTACCGGATACAACTGGTTTTTTGTGGGAGGTTTTAAATAAACCTGAGGACATCAGGATATGGCATCACGTGAGATTGACAATTCGGTTTTCAAAAAATAAATTGTATCAGCATCTTTTTGATTTTTTAATTCTTCCCCAAACTGCATTCATAAATCTTCTTTCTATTGCACGCGCCCACTGGCGCGTTCTTATTTCGCAGAAAAAACTTTTACAATGGAATCCAGCGTCTCATCATGTTGGTTCCGGTTACAACGTTGCAGATACTTACAAAAAAATGTGGTTTGAACCTTTGCTGGCAATTGCAGTTCTTGTATATTTTTTTATAACAAAATCGCTGCTGGTTTTTATTTTCAGTCCGGTAATGATCCTTTGGTTTTTTTCTCCTTTTATTTGCTGGCTGATAAGCAATCCTGCACGCGAACGAACATCGTTGCTTTCCAGCGAACAAATTATTTTTTTAAGAAAAGTTGCAAGAAAAACCTGGGCGTTTTTCGAAACTTTTGTCGTGCTTGAAGACAATTGGCTTCCACCAGATAATTACCAGGAAACGCCTGTAAAAAGAATTGCGCACAGAACATCTCCAACAAACATCGGGCTTTCGTTGCTGAGCAATCTTGCCGCTTCAGATTTTGGTTACATCACTGCTGTGCAATTGCTCGAAAGAACCGCCAATACAATTACAACCATGCGTTCGATGGAGCGCTACAAAGGACATTTTTATAATTGGTATGATACAAGAACATTAACGCCGCTAAATCCAAAATATATTTCAACAGTTGACAGCGGAAATCTTGCCGGACATTTATTAGTTCTTAAACAGGCGCTGTTTTCTTTTTCAACTTTTAAAGTTATCAGCCCTCAATTGTTTAACGGAATATCAGACACCGCAAATGTTTTGGAAGAATTTAATTCCGGGAATGAGGATATTAAAGATCTGGCTGCACACGCAAAAACATTTTGTGAGTCCAGACCAATTGCTCCTACAACCGTGAGATGGTTTTTAGAAAAAATTTTAGACCGGTCAGAAAAAATTAATCTATCGGGTGAATCGGCATCGTTATTAAAATCATTAAACACTTTATGCGGAGTAAGTTTAGATGAAATCAATAAATGGGCATCCTGGTTGTTTATAAATGAAGCGCCAAAAAAATTTGAGTCATTGATTCAACAGGTTTCATTTATTCCAACCTTCGGAGAATTAGCCCAACTGAATGAATTTATTTCTTCGCAAATAAAAAAAATCTCAGCTGAAGAAATTACGGAAGAAGAAAATCAGTGGCTTGATCAATTTGAAAGATCTGTTGCAGATGCAAGCCGCTGGGCGAAAGATAAAATTTCCGTTGCTGATGCGTTGTCGCAGCAATGTAATTTCTTATCAGATATGGAATATGATTTTCTGTATGATGGAACACAAAGATTACTCTCCATCGGATTTCATACGGATGATCAGCGACGCGATGCGGGATCTTATGATCTTCTCGCTTCTGAGTCGCGGCTCACTGTATTTGTCGCCATTGCCCAGGGAAAGTTGCCGCAGGAAAGTTGGTTTGCGCTCGGCCGGCAACTTACTAATCCGGGTACGTCGCCAATTTTACTTTCGTGGAGCGGTTCCATGTTTGAATATTTAATGCCGCTATTGGTAATGCCTGCTTATGATAATACGCTGCTCAATCAAACCGATAAAACTTCTGTACAAAAACAAATTGATTATGGTGAAAAGAGAAATGTTCCCTGGGGAATTTCCGAATCCGGGTATAATATGTTTGATGCGAATTTGAATTATCAATACAAAGCATTTGGTGTTCCGGGCTTAGGATTAAAAAGAGGTTTGGGTGAAGAATTGGTTATCGCTCCGTATGCAACAGTGATGGCGCTGATGGTTTTTCCGCGCGAAGCCTGCAACAATCTTGAAGAGCTCGCCCGATCAAATTTTTCCGGCGATTATGGTTTTTTTGAAGCTATTGATTACACGCCTTCAAGATTACCGCCGGGACAAACTCATACCGTCATCCGTTCATTTATGTCGCATCACCTGGGAATGAGTTTGCTTTCGCTGGATTATTTATTGATGAATCGCCCAATGCAAAAAAGATTTGAAGAAGAAATTCATTGCAGATCTGTTTTGCTTTTATTGCAGGAACGTATTCCACATGCCACTGAATTTTATGCTCCTTCTATTCATGTTTCTGAAAGTAGTTTGTTAGCGCAAATTGATTCTCCATTGAGAATTATTGATACTCCGGATACGCCGGTGCCGGAAGTGCAATTGCTTTCCAACGGAAGATATCATGTGATGATAACCAATACCGGTGCGGGTTACAGCAAATGGAAAGATATTGCTGTTAATCGCTGGCGCGAAGATGTTACTTGCGATAACTGGGGAATTTTTTGTTTTGTCCGCGATCTTGATAGCGGTAATTTCTGGTCTTCCGGGTTTCAACCCTCACTTCATTCTTCTGAAAAATATGAAGTTGCTTTTTCGCAGGGACGCGCGGATATAAGAAGAAAAGATTTTGATATTGAAATGCACACTGAAATTGTTGTGTCTTCAGAGGATGATGTTGAACTACGTCGTGTGCATCTTACCAATCGTTCACGCAGACGACGCAATATTGAAATTACAAGTTATGCTGAAGTGGTAATTGCAACAGCGGCATCTGATGATTCACATCAAGCCTTCAGTAAACTTTTTGTGCAAACGGAAATTCTTGAGGAGCGCCAGGCAATTATTTGCAATCGTAGGCCAAGATCTGATGAAGATAATAATCCGTGGATGTTTCATTTGTTGAAAGTGAATAACGCAAAAAATGTAATCACTTCTTACGAAACCGATAGAAAAAAATTTATTGGCAGAGGTCATACCATTAATGATCCGCAGGTGATGACATCGAACCAACAACTTTCCAACAGCGAAGGCGCAGTTCTTGATCCGATAGTTTCTGTAAGACACAAAATAATTTTAGAACCTTATCAAACAATTTCCGCCGATATAGTTTTGGGAATTGCTGAATCGAAAGAAGCCTGTTTGGGTTTGGTAGAAAAATACCAGGACAGACCAATGACCGACAGAGCATTTGAACTCGCGTGGACGCACAGCCAGGTTGTGTTACGACAGATAAACGCAGCCGAGGCAGATGCGCAACTATATGGAAAATTAGCTTCATCATTAATTTATTCAAGCGCCGATTTGCGCGCGGATGCAAGCGCCATCAAAAAAAACCGGCGCTCACAATCCGGCCTTTGGAGTTACAGTATATCAGGAGATATTCCGATCGTATTATTAAGAATTGCAGATCAATCAAACATCACTCTCGTAAAACAAGTTATACAGGCGCACGCATATTGGCGTCTCAAAGGTTTAAAAGTTGATCTGATAATATTGAATGAAGATCGCGGCGGATATCGTCAAACATTACAAAACCAAATTCTCAGTTTTAGTACAACAGATCTGAAAGATCAGCCCGGTGGAATTTTTATTAAATCAATTGACCAGGTTCCAACGGAAGACAGAATACTTTTTGAATCTGTTGCAAGAATTATTATTTCTGATAGCTGGGGCACTTTGGAAGAACAGATAAACCGGCGTAACAGAATATTGGTATCAACACAAAATTTTATTCCAAATAAATTTTATCCGTCCGTTCTTACCTCACTCAAAGCGCCTGATGATCTGCAATTTTTTAACGGTAAAGGTGGCTTCTCTGCTAATGGAAATGAGTATGTAATTATTTCTTCCCCAACAAATCAAACGCCTGCGCCATGGGCAAATGTTCTGGCAAATGAAAATTTTGGTACCGTTATTTCAGAAGCGGGGCAATCATACAGTTGGTTTGAAAATGCGCATGAGTTTCGTATCACCCCGTGGAATAATGATCCGGTTTGTGATCTTGGAGGGGAAATGTTTTACATAAGAGATGATGAAAGCGGAAAAGCATGGTCGCCGGCGCCATTGCCGCACGCAGGAAAATTCATTTATATCATCCGTCACGGTTTTGGGTACAGCATTTTTCAATATCACGAGGAAGGAATTGAGTCTGAATTGCAGGTGTATGTTGATGAAAAAGAAGCCGTAAAATTTTCAGTATTAAAATTGATCAACAAATCCGGGAGAGCAAGAAATCTTTCCGTTACCGGTTATGTAGAATGGGTGTTGGGAGATTTGAGATCAAAAAACTCCATGCACATTACAACAGAAGTTGATCCGCTGTCAGGAGCTATTCTTGCAAAAAATATTTTCAATATTGATTTTACGAATTACACCGCTTTTTTTGATACGGATGAAATACATAAATCAATAACCGGCGACAGAACGGAATTTATCGGAAGAAATTCTTCATTGATAAATCCTGATGCGATGAATAAATCAAAATTATCAGGAAGAACCGGAGCGGGCTTTGATCCTTGCGCAGCATTTCAAATTACAATAGAATTGGAAGAAGATGGAGAGAAAGAAGTTGTTTTCAGGTTAGGCACCGCAAAAGATGCGGAAGGCGCTGTTGCGCTTGCACGGCGCGTAAAAGGATTATCTTATGCGCAGGAAACTTTGCAAAAAAATATAAATAAATGGACAGATATTCTTACTACAGTTCAAATTAAAACTCCTGACGCCGCATTAAATATTTTAACAAACGGATGGTTGAATTATCAAACCATTGCCAGCAGGATCCTTGGCCGCAGCGGCTTTTATCAATCCGGCGGAGCATTTGGTTTTAGAGATCAGTTGCAGGATGTGTTGTCTTTATTATACACGCAACCGCAAATGGCGAGAAATCAGATTCTATTACATACATCAAGACAATTTGCTGAAGGTGATGTGCAACATTGGTGGCATCCGCCGTTGGGAAAAGGTGTGCGCACAACTTGTTCTGATGATCTTTTATGGTTGCCTTTTGCTGTTTGTGTTTACAATAAAATTACCGGCGATAATAAAATTTTTGATGAAAAAATTTATTTTATTGAAGGCCGTCAACTTAATAATGGTGAAGAATCTACTTACGATCTTCCGGTGAAATCTGATAATTCAACAACATTATATGATCATTGCGTGAGAGCAATTAAAAAAGGCTTTCACATTGGAAAACATGGTTTGCCATTGATCGGTTCCGGCGATTGGAATGATGGAATGGATAAGGTTGGAAATAAAGGCGAAGGAGAAAGTGTGTGGCTTGGGTTTTTTCTTTTTGATATTCTTAAAAACTTTGGAAAAATAGCTGCTTCGAAAAATGATAATGATTTTACGAAGTATTGTAAAGAAAACGCAGTGATATTAAAAAATAATTTAGATAAAAATGCGTGGGATGGTGAATGGTATTTGCGTGCATTTTTTGATGATGGCACACCACTTGGTTCTTCACAAAACGCAGAATGCAAAATTGATTCGTTGTCGCAAAGTTGGTCGGTGTTGTCGGGAGCCGGAACAAATGATCGCAGTAAAATTGCAATGGAATCAGCGTATCATAATTTGGTAAGCAGTAATCTTTCTTTAATTCAATTGTTTGAACCTGCATTTGATAAAACAGAAAAAAACCCCGGTTACATAAAAGGTTATGTTCCCGGTGTGCGCGAAAATGGCGGACAATATACGCATGGCGCAGTGTGGCTCATTATGGCTTTTGCCCAATTGAAAGATAAAAAAAGAACTTGGGAACTTTTAAATATGATAAACCCAATTCATCATGGCGCCACAGAAAGTGCAATTAATATTTATGAAGTTGAGCCTTATGTAATGGCTGCGGATATTTATACCGAACCAACTCATGCCGGAAAAGGAGG
>DATHPY010000580.1:0-4013 GCA_035483315.1 Puia sp.
GTACGAATTGTGAGTGATATTCTTGAGTCAAATGGTTCGTCTTCGATGGCGACTGTTTGTGCTGGATCATTAGCATTAATGGACGCTGGTGTTCCGATCCCAAAACATGTTAGTGGAGTTGCGATGGGATTGATAACACGCCAGTCTGATAATAAATATGCTATCCTCACTGATATACTTGGTGATGAAGATCATTTGGGCGATATGGATTTTAAAGTAACGGGAACGCGTGATGGAATTTGCGGAGTGCAAATGGATATTAAAGTTGACGGATTGAGTATGGACACAATGCGTGAAGCGTTGGAACAGGCACGCAAAGGACGTTTGCATATTTTGGATGCGATGTATGAATGTATCCCCGAAGCGCGTGCAGAAGTTAAACCGCATGCACCCAGAATGGAAAAATTATTTATTGATAAAGAATTTATTGGCGCAGTTATCGGGCCAGGCGGAAAAATTATACAAGAAATTCAGCGCGAAACTGGTGCTACTATTAATTTGGAAGAAGTGGGCAATTATGGTGAAGTAAGTATTTTCAGTCCTCAAAAAGAAGGATTGGAAAAAGCGGTTGCATGGATTAAAGGAATAGTTGCTGTTCCGGAAGTTGGTTCTGTGTATGAATCAAAAGTAAAATCGGTAATGCCTTACGGCGCGTTTGTTGAGTTTTTACCAGGTAAGCAAGGATTACTTCACATCAGTGAAATTTCCTGGAAAAGATTAGAAACAATGGAAGGTGTGTTGAATGAAGGTGATATGGTGAAAGTAAAATTAATTGGCGTTGATCATAAGACAGGAAAATTCAAATTAAGCCGCAAAGCTTTAATGCCAAAACCAGAAGGCAGACCGCAACAAAGTCAGCCAAACGAAACGCACGAATAATTTTTCTCTCACTGATTTTCACCGATTACACAGATTTTTAGAAAGATTTTATCGGTGAAATCTGAGCCATCTGTGAGAAATAAAAAATTAGAGGTTTGTAGTGAAAGCTGCAAGCCTTTTATTTTTTATAAAAATCTGTGCAATCCGAGAAATCTGTGAGAAATAATATTATGGAAAATTACATTCAGCTTTCAATAGATTCCGATCCTTCACAACAGGAAATATTAATTGCCTTATTATCTGAAAATGGTTTTGAAGGATTTGAAGAAAATCAAACCCAATTACTCGCATTCATTACAGAAAAAAAATTCAATGCAATTAATGTTGATGAAATTCTCTCCGGCATTTCTTTATCTTATTCAAAAAAAATTGTTGAACAGAAAAACTGGAATGAAGAATGGGAAAAGAATTTTGAACCCGTTGTTGTAAATAGTTTTTGCGGCATTCGCGCGTCTTTTCATCAACCAATAAAAAATGTTGAACATGAAATTATCATCACACCAAAAATGAGTTTTGGTACGGGTCATCACGCAACAACTTATTTGATGATTGAAGCAATGAAAAATATTGATCTTAAAAATAAAACTGTTCTGGATTTTGGAACAGGCACCGGCATTCTTGCTATTCTTTCTGAAAAACTTGGAGCAAAAAAAATTATTGCAGTTGATAATGATCCGTGGTGTATTGAAAATTCAAGCGAAAATATTCTTGCCAATAATTGTACAAAAATTATTCTTGAAGAAAGGGAAACAATTCCATTTATTGAAGGTGGTTTTGATATCATTCTTGCTAACATAAATAGAAATATCATCCTCGAACAGCTGCTTTTTTTTAAGCAACAATTAACGCCCAAAAGCGTTTTATTAGTCAGCGGTTTGCTCGTTGAAGACTTTGAAGAAATAGAAAAACAATCGCTGAATTATAGTTTATGTATAGTTTCAAAATCGTTGAAAAACAACTGGATTTGCCTGAAATTATGCGTGAATCACGAATAGATTATTAAGAAAAGAACAAGAAATTCATAAGTTTTCATTAATTTTACCGACCAACTAAACCAAACGCGAAGATGACAGAGGTTCTCCTCATACTATTGGCGTATCTGATTGGATCAATCCCCACTGCAGTTTGGATAAGCAGGTATTTTTTTGATATTGACATCAGGGAATATGGAAGCGGTAATGCAGGCGCTACAAATACATTTCGTGTTCTCGGTTCTAAATGGGGAACAATTGTGATGGTTGGTGATGTAATGAAGGGTTTACTGGCAACAAGTCTCTATATTTTTATTCCACATTATTTACAGGCAGACGCTGAATTAAACAGAACAAATTTAATGCTCGGTTTAGGATTGGCTGCTGTTATTGGTCACATTTTTCCGATATGGGCTGATTTCAGAGGCGGCAAAGGAGTTGCAACTTTATTCGGAATGATATTAGCCATTCAGCCGTTAGTTGCTGTTTGTTGTGTTGGCGTTTTTTTACTCGTACTTTATCTCACACGATTTGTTTCATTGAGTTCAATATTAGCAAGTATCGCATTTGCTGTGTTGATTCTTTTTATTTTTAATGCAAAAGAACCTTTGTACCGCATATTCGCCATTGTGGTGGCATTACTTGTTATTCTAACCCATCAAAAAAATATAAGCCGTATTCTGCGTGGCAATGAAAGTAAAGTTCCGATCTTAAAATACCGGGATAAACGACGCCAGCGCAGGCAACTTGATGAAGAGGATGAAAAATAAATATTTATTATCCTATTTCTAATTAAGTGGCTATGAACGAAATGCAAGTGTACTTCTGACATTTATCTTTTGAAAACTGATTTGAAAAGATTTTTTGAAAGTAATTGCACCGCATCACGATTCATTTTTTTAATTTTGTAGCCCCATACCATTAAAACCCTTATAACTTTTAAAACCAAACGCATACGGTATGTTACAAAATGTGTTGGAGAAACTCCAGCTAAACGATGAAAAAAACCTGTTAATACAAGGCTTACCGTCTTCGATTGAAAAGCAATTTTTCAGGTTAACTTTTGCAAAAAATGTTACTCCTTTATTAAGGAGTCGCAAAATTGATTTTGCATTGGTTTTTGCGATCAATGAAAATCAGTTAACCTCTATTGTTCATGAGGTATTGCCCGCTTTGCATCACAATGCAAAATTTTGGGTGGCTTATCCCAAAAAAACTTCAAAAATTGCGACTACACTATACCGTGAGTGCAGTTGGAATTGCATCACCAATTTTGGTTATGAAAATATCCGCCAGGTTCCGTTAGACCATGTATGGACTGCAATAAGATTTAAAAAGAAAGATAAAGATTTTGAAACTGTAGAAATATTTAAACCCACAAGCTCAGACATATACATTTCTAAAGTTGAATCTTCTGACCACAGGGAAAAAAGTATTAGCCCGCCAGATGATTTTTCCAAGGAATTAAGAAGAAGCAAAGTCGCGTCGCATTTTTTTGATACACTTTCTCAAACAAATAAAAAGGAATACGTAAGCTGGATCGTGAATGCAAAAAAAGAAGCAACAAGAACAAGAAGGCTTGAATCAGCAATTGATAAATTGATTGCAGGCAAAAAAAATCCGGCTGAGAAATAAAAGATGGAACATTGATTAATTATGATGGTTATGATCAGCGCAGATAAGAATCATAAAATATCATAATTATTATTATAAATCTGCGTTCATCAAACAACAATTAAAACGGATACATCACCGTTCCTTTTTTTCCACTCAATTCTTTTTGCATTGTCTTTAAATGGATATGAACTTCCTGGTAATGCTTTACTGTTTCCGCATCTGAAGATGGGTTTTTCATATCTTCTTCATTCATTAATATCAGTCTCTTTACTTTTTTTAGTTTGAGATAGATCAACACATCTTCCACTTCATTTTTATAATTCTCATCTACTTCCTGGTAATAAATTAATTCTTTCGCATTTTCCTGTGTAAGTATTTGTTGATGGAATTGTTCGTAAGTAAGATCAAAAATATTTTAGTTGATGATATTTGCCCTATCCTCATCATTCCATCGCTTGCTTAATTCGTAAGGATAGTTGGTAGAATTAATAACCAACTGAACAATTGCGCTATCCTGCAAATAAGTGAAATCAGTAACTGATAATT
>DATHPY010000581.1:0-9873 GCA_035483315.1 Puia sp.
AAGTAAATTTTTGGTGTCCTTGATCAAAAGTGTTCTTACACTTGAATGTTGAGCATAAGTATTGCTTAACAGAGCAACGGCGGGAATTAATCCCATCGCGAAAATTAAAAATGTCTTTTTCATTTTAAATAAGGTTTAATAATTAATGAATTTGATTGCTTCTATATTTTATATCAGCAATGTTGTTTTTTCCTGGGTTTCGGAGGGGGGCTTCAATTTCGAAATAAACGCTTACATATTTTGTCGCAATTCCTGAAATGAAGGAAACACTTAGATATAAATTTTTTTAGCTTCTTTTTTGTTGGTAAATTAGAATGCCCCCAAAACTAACCATGAGCAATACCATTATATTACATAGGGCCTCCGATAGTGAGTTGATTAATAACCTGAAGGGAACAGGCATTGACAAAAAAAAAGCGGAGGAACAATTATTTACTGCCTATAGTTATTTTATAAAAGAAGGGGAACGCAAATATAAGTTGTCTCACGAAGATGTTTTTGACGCTTATGCCGATGCTGCTCTTGCAGTAATAGAAAAGATAAAAGATGATTCTTTCAAAGGACTTTCTTCTGTAAAAACATACTTATACCAGATATTCCATAATAAATGTGTTGACCTTTTACGAAAAAAGACGACAAATAAACAAAGCGTGCATCAAACGTCGCCAATTACAGAATCAATATCCGAATTTTCCGACTCAGCAAAGTCCATAATTAATAAGCTGATGGAAAAAACGGATTTCGATCTGCTGAAAAAAAAGTTAAATGAATTGGGCGACAATTGCAGACAGCTTTTGTTATTGTGGGCTGACGGATACAGCGACAAGGAAATTGTAGCTGAGCTCACCTACAAAACAGCAGATGTAGTGAAAACTACTAGATTAAGATGTATGGATAAATTGCGTCAATTGTACAACACAAAACTTTATTAATGGAAAATCTGGATTACATAGAAAGTTATTTTAAAAACGAATTGCCTGCAGAAGAAAAAACACAATTCGAACAAAAAATAATCAACGATAAAAATTTTGCGGAAGAAGTTGCCTTTTACTGCAGCGCCACGCAAATAATAAAAAATGAATTGAATGCAGATAAGAAAAACAGGTTTAAAGAAATTTATCAGCAAAAAAATATTCCTCATCAAAGTAAAGGAATAGTCAGAAAGATATGGACGTTTTCAGCAGCGGCAGCAGCTATAATTGCCATTGTTTTTGGATGGCATTTTTTTGCAAAACCTGTTTCCACGCAACAATTAGCCGATGAATATATAAAACAGCATTTTCAAACATTAGGCGTTAGCATGAGCAGCCGGCAAGACAGCATAGAGACAGGTAAAAGTTTATACAATGATGGCAAACTTCCGGAAGCTCTGCAACAATTTGAAAAAAGTATAAACACCAACGGTGAAAGTTTTGAAGCAAAAGAATATGCAGGTATTGTTTCTCTCAAATTAAAAAATTACGACAAAGCATTAGCATACTTCTCACAAATAGAAAACGATACCGTTTTTTCCAACCCTTCAAAAATGTACAAAGCAATTACCCTGATGGAACGCAATAATGCGGGTGATAAAGAACAGGCAAAAGAATTATTGCAGCAAATAATTCAAAACAACCTGGATGAAAAAGAAACCGCAGAACAATGGCTTAAGAAATGGTAATCTATTTTATAATTTTAAAAATCTACTATTATGGCCAAACCTAAATTACTGAGTAGTGGCACCAATAATGCATTAGATCCATGGGTCAATTGGTTCTATCAATATGAAGATGCGTTAAGTAGCGCAGATAAAAAAAAGAAAGAACAATCTCTTTATCAGTATGTACATGAGTTCTTCATCTTGATAACTTCTAAGGGGGGTTATAGTGCTTTTAGAGAGTATATTGTTTTTCCCGAATTTAAATCAATGGGAAAAGTGGGAAGAATTCATGAATATTGTTTTACCGCTTGCCTGCGACCAAAAATGATCGAAACAGGACCTTATCGACAACCAACTGTTCACTTAATGATTAATGGTATTCCGACTCCGACAGAAGAAGATCCTGCACCGCCTTCAACTTATACAATGGCAGGAGTTGGCAGGGTAGGAGCTGCAAAAGCCGCTGGTACCACGGTTGGCAGTAGTGGTTCAGTAGTTGGCAGTGGTGGTTCGGGAACACCACCTCCGCCTCCAAAACCCGGCGGTTAGTGGTTTTGCTTTTTTCAGCTGATAAATGTAATGGTAGCGATGTTCATAACGAACATTATAAAATTAGTTGTCCATTTTTTCAATACTATTGTTGAAAAGTTATTGACTTGCGTTATGTATGCTGAAAAAAAAATTCTTCTTCTTTTCTTTAAAATATTTATTGCTATATCATTGCTGGGCCAATGTCCCAGCAATGATTCTTTATGGAACAAGCTTACATTTTTATCTGCTGCAAAAACAATTTCCTTTGCTGACAAGCTGAATGAATTATCAAAAATTGAGGCCAAAATAAAAAACTGCCCCGGCATATCTGATTCGACAAGAGCTTTTCTGTTAATGTCTGTCGGCAGAAATAATTATAAGAACGAAGATTATCTCAAGGCAATTCAATATGAACTCAGGGCTTTGGATATTTTAAATACAGGAGCAAATAAATCTTCAGTCAATCCAAAATATAAAATTGATTACTATTATTTTTTATCGGTTGCTTATGATTCGCTTCACAGGGCTGTGGAAGAAATAAAAGCGATTGACAGTTGTATTAAAGTTGCCATCCGGCTGCATATAATAAATACGTATTGTTTAGCCGCCTTGTCAACTGCGGCAGAATATTATTATGATATTGGAGACTATAACCGTTGCATTGATTATGCAACAACATGTGAAAAATTTGGCGCTCAATATTCAACAACCGGTGGGCAACAAGAGCAGGTATATGGATCATGGTATGAATCAAATGGTTTCAGTTGGCGTGTTAATGCTTTACTCGCTTTAAAAGATTACGATTTGTCAGAAAAACTTCTCACCAATAAATTAAATGAATACGAAAAGAACGGCCTTAAAAATTATTTGGGATTTACATATTGGCAACTGGGGGAAATTGAAGTGAACAAAAAAAATTACACGCAGGCGCTTTCATATTATAACCAGGCCCTCATTCACGATAAAGAGGATAAGGCGAATAGCCAATGTAAAATGGTTTTAAATAATATTGGTTTAAAAATATATTTTGTTCCACATAATGATTATACGAATGCCTTTGCTTATTACAGAAAAGCTTTATCGTTTTCCTCAAAAGATGTATCTGATGCTATTGAATCAATTCCTGTGTATGTTAATATTGCAGTTCTTTTTGCAAAAGAAAAATCTTATGATTCCGCATTTAAATACTTTCAATTTGCATTTGATAAAATAAAACCGGGTCTTACAGAAGAAGATCTGTTGCATATTTCTTTAAATGAATTTAATGAATTTGGAAAAATATATTACCTGACAGACTTATTGTTAAATAAAGGACAAGTTATTCTTCAAAAATATTATTCTACAAAACAAAAAAAAGATATTATTGATGCAGTCCGGTTTTATAAAATAACAGATCAGATATTTGACAGAATTAAAACTGAACAATCGGAAGAAAAATCCAAACTCTTCTGGCGAAACACTGCGCGCAATTTATATGAATATGCAATTGACGCCTGTTACAACCTGGGAAATACAGAAGACGCATTTTATTTCTTCGAAAAGAGCCGTGCTGTTCTACTGAATGATCAGCTTAAACAACATCAATGGATAAATGAAAACGACATTTCGAAACTCGGGCAGCTTCAAAAAAAGATAATCCAATTGGAAAGCAAGTTGAAACTTTTACCTTCTTCCGCAAAACAATATGACAGTTTGCAAACAGATATTTTTAACAGGAAGGAAGAACTCATACGACTTGAAGAATTGATCAAAACGCAAAATCCATTGTACTATCAAAATTTTATTGATACTGCAAAAATCAACCTCCAAAACGCGCGTCAGAATTTATTAAAAGATCACCAGGTATTTTTAGAATTGTTTAACGGCGACAGCAGCCTATATACATTAACGATCACGCCTGTAAAAACGATTTTGAATAAAATAGATAAAGCCGATTTTGACAGTACGAACACAAAACTTATTTCTTTTATTTCAAAAGCTGCTTTACTGAACAGTCATTATTATGAATTCAATAAGACTGCGCATTATCTTTATCAATTAATTTTTGGAAAAGACGATTTGCCAAACGGTCGCCTTATCATTTCTCCCGATGGACAATATTTTCCATTTGAGGCGCTGGTAACTAATTCAAATTTTCAGTCGCCGGTTTATTTTCTGAACGATCACGCTGTGAGCTATACATACTCCGCTCGGTTTTTGATGAATGATTTTTCCGTTTCCAATACATCATCAAAAAATAATTTTCTTGGAATTGCGCCGGTGAAATATGTTTCCTCACTCTTACTTCCGGCATTAAATGGTAGCGATCAATCATTAAATGAAATTGAAAATTATTTTAGTGGAACTGGTAATTATATTTCTGACCAGGCAACAAAAACTAATTTCACCAACCAGTTTTCAAAGTATAAAGTTATTCAGTTGTACACACATTCGTCGGATACAAGTGCCCGAAATGAGCCCGTGATTTTTTTTCAAGACTCCGCTTTGTATTTGTCTGAATTAATTCCTGAAAATAAACCATCAAGCCAACTCATCGTTTTATCTGCTTGTGAAACTGCGAATGGTCAGTTGTATCGTGGCGAAGGAGTTTTCAGTTTCAATCGGGGATTTGCGGCATTGGGCATTCCTTCTTCAGTTACCAATTTGTGGTCTGTTGATGATAAATCAACTTATAAAATCACGGAACTTTTTTACAAATATCTCGCAAAGGGATTGCCTTTGGATGTTGCCTTACAAAATGCAAAAAAGGAATTTATACAAACTGGTTCAAAAGAAAATTCATTGCCATATTATTGGGCTGCGCCTGTATTGGTCGGAAAAACTGATGCTATTGAATTAAGCAATAAGTTATCACGAAAAATCTTCTTCTTATCAGCAGCAGTTTGTTTGCTCATCTTTTTTGCTGTAAAATATTTTGTAAGAAAAAAAATATTGGCAAATAAAAATCTTCAGGGTTAGATCGGACAGAATAATTTAAAGTTAACAATTAATCAGCGACGTCATTTCGAACGAAGCAACAGGGATCTATACTATCAGCGATTTGCGTGAAGTGAGAAATCTGCTGATAACAATTTTCTATCTTATAATAATTGAGATTTCTCACTCCGCCGCAACATAATAAGATATTTGATATTGCGGATGGCTTCGTTCGAAATGACGGCGCAAACGAACATTTTTATTCTACCTGATGGCAAAGATTTATCCCAATTCCGGGTATAACGGAAAATGTTGCATGAATTGATTTACACTTTTACGAATTGATTCCAGTTCAGTTTCGTTATCCGCATTCATCAACGCTTTATCCAAAAAGTTTACAACTTCGCTCATGTGTTCTTCTTTCATGCCGCGTGTAGTGATTGCCGGAACTCCAATGCGAACGCCGGATGTAACAAATGCGCTTTTATCATCAAACGGAACCATGTTTTTATTTACAGTGATGTCTGCTTTGCCTAAAACATTTTCCGCTTTTTTGCCGCTGATATTTTTATTGCGAAGGTCAATCAGCATTAAATGATTGTCCGTTCCGCCGGAAACAATATTATATCCTTTCTCTGTAAAAGATTTAGACATGCTTGCTGCATTGGCAACGATCTGTTTTGCATAGACTGTAAATTCATCACTCAAAATTTCTCCGAAAGAAATTGCTTTTGATGCGATGATGTGTTCCAGCGGACCACCTTGTGTGCCAGGAAATACAGCCATATCAACAAGATTACTCATCATGCGCGTATTTCCTTTTACATCTTTTAATCCGAAAGTATTTTCAAAATCCTTCTTCATCAAAATAATTCCGCCACGCGGACCGCGTAATGTTTTATGTGTTGTTGATGTTACAAAATGACAATCTTCAAATGGAGAATTCAATAAATTTTTTGCGATCAACCCTGCAGGATGCGCCATGTCGCACATTACATACGCATTAATGTTATCAGCGATTTTTCTGATTCGAGCATAATCCCAATCACGACTGTATGCAGATGCTCCACAGATAATTAATTTTGGTTTTTCTTTTTTCGCTACTTCTTCCATCATATCATAATCAACATAACCGGTTTCTTTTTTCACTCCATAAAAAACAGGATGATATAATTTACCCGAAAAATTTACCGGTGAGCCATGCGTAAGATGTCCGCCCATACTCAGATCAAGACCGAGAATTTTATCGCCGGGTTGAAGTATGGACAACATCAACGCGGCATTTGCCTGCGCGCCGCTGTGTGGCTGCACATTGGCATATTCACAATTAAAAATTTTTTTTAAACGGTCAATGGCGAGTTGCTCACTTTCATCAACCACTTCGCAACCGCCATAATATCTTCTGCCGGGATAACCTTCCGCGTATTTGTTTGTCATTACATTGCCCATGGATTGAATGACCTGCAACGATGCAAAATTCTCTGATGCAATTAATTCAATGCCGCGGCGCTGGCGTTCGAGTTCTTTATTAATAAGACTGAAAACTAAAGTATCTTTTTGCACAGTTTAATAATTGATAATTGAAAATTGTTGTGTTCGCAAAAATAACCACATGCGGCATATAAGCAATTTTTTTGTTACCAACATTTGTTCTCCATTCATCATCGTTGCGTCGCACACTTGTACTGCAATAATTCTATTGAACTTCAGTCTGTGAACGCATTTTCAAAATTATTTCTTGCGGCTACTGTTCGTAGGCGACAAGGTTTCGCCGTTATCGCAACAAAACCTCAGAAGAAATAATATTGCAACAAAAACTACCTTATTATCTTATTATGATAATTATTTTCAAATAATGTACTAAGGTTTGTGTATTTATTTGTTGGATTTCTACTAAGGTTTAAATACAATTGTTGGGGCCTCACTAACAATTATATTTTATGCGGAAAGAATATCTTCTAAAATATTTTTTAAATTACAATCAAACTTATATTGTTGGCGGGGATCCAACTACTGCAAGACTTTCAATTTCATGAATAATCATATCCAACTATACCAAAAAATAATATTAAACAAGGACATTAATTCTTTTATTAAAAAAGGAATGAAAGGAATAATACTTGAAATATTGGATAATCATGCATTTGCAATAGAAGTTTCAAAAGAGGACGGAGAACTATTTGAACATCCGATGCGATCTGTTTTTATTTTTACGGAAGATGATATTGAATTGTAAAATTTCAAACTAACGCGTTCCCTAATCTCCTGTTCCATCCAACTCTCCTAAAAAAATTGTAAATTCAACATTTAATATTTGCTTGCAGATGAAGGCTATTTTCACCAGTAAAATATTCCTGATAATTTTTTTCTTCGCAGTTGCGATCGCTGTTTATTTTTTTACAGCAACCAATAAACCTGTTGACTTCAACACGCAGGTAAAACCCATCTTCAATAAAAAATGTATTACCTGTCATGGCGGTGTTCGCCGCAAAGCAGGATTCAGTTTATTATTTCGCTCTGAAGCGTTAATGAAAAATGAATCAGGAAAACCTGCCATCATTCCCGGCGATCCTGATCACAGTGAAATGATAAGAAGATTGACATTGAAAGATCCGGAAGAAAGAATGCCATATAAACACGAAGCGTTATCAAAAGATGAGATGGGCATTTTAAAAAGTTGGATCAAAGAAGGCGCGCAATGGGGAGATCACTGGGCTTACGTTGCAGTTCAACCGGTAGAAGTTCCTGCAAAAACGGAATGGACAAAAAATGATATTGATAATTTTATTTACGATAAATTAAAACAGGAAAAATTATCTCCATCACCCGAAGCAGATAAAGCAACTTTATTAAGAAGAGCAAGCCTTGATATAACGGGCATGCCTGTGTCAAACTCCCTGGCTGAAAAATTTTTGAATGATAACAGCAGTGCAGCTTATGAAAATTTAGTGGATTCATTACTCGCTTCTCCGCATTATGGCGAACGCTGGGCTGCGATGTGGCTCGACCTTGCACGTTATGCCGATACAAAAGGTTATGAACGTGATGACAGTCGCAGCATCTGGCGTTACCGCGATTGGCTTATAAACGCATTTAATAATAATGAACCGTACGATAAATTTTTAATTGATCAGATCGCGGGCGATCTTTTGCCAAACCCAACTGATGCGCAATATATCGCCACTGCGTTTCATCGCAACACCATGACGAATGATGAAGGCGGAACAGAAAATGAAGAGTTCAGAACTGCTGCCGTGCTCGACCGCGTGAACACAACATGGGAAGCGATCCTGGGAACAACATTCGCATGTGTGCAATGTCACAGTCATCCTTACGATCCGTTTTCGCACGATGAGTATTATAAGTTCATGGCTTTTTTTAATGATACACGTGATGAAGATTCTTATGCTGACTATCCTTTGCTTCGTTCATTTAACGATTCAGAAAAAAATGAATTGGATAAAATAACTGATTGGGTTAGCAAAAATTCTTCTGAACAAAAAGAAAAAGAAGTTTACAAGTTTTTAAAAACCTGGCAGCCTTCTTACAATTCATTGAACTGCGACAGTTTTACCAATAGTGAACTCGCCGATACAAAATGGACCTCATTCAGAAATCATGCGGTTTGTCGTTTAAAAAATGTTGAGTTGACGGATAGAAATCATCTCATTTTTCGATATTCAGGATTTGTGAATAATGGAATATGGCAAATTCATGCAGACAATGTTAATGGTCCTTTGCTTGCTGCTATCAAATTAAACAAAACAAAAAATGGCGATTGGCAAATTGCAGAATCAGAAATAAAAAATCTGAGTGGCATTCACAATTTGTATTTCACTTACTCAAGTAATAAAATAAAAAAACCAACAGATGCAGGAGCAATGCTCGATTGGATATATTTCACAGAAAAATTTCCCGGGAAAGAAAAACCAGGTTATAAAGAAATAAAAAATGCTTACTGGAAATTATTAACCGCAGATGTTCCCACAACGCCGGTGATGATGGACAATCCATCGTACATGCATCGCGTGTCGAATGTTTTTGAAAGAGGAAATTGGTTGATGAAAGGAAATGTCGTTGAGCCAGACGTTCCGCATTCATTAAATCCATTGCCAAAAGGCGCGCCGCATAATCGTTTGGGAATGGCGATGTGGTTGGTAGATAAAAAAAATCCTTTGACGGCAAGAACAATTGTAAATCGTTTATGGGAACAATTGTTTGGAACAGGATTAGCAGAAACGCTTGAAGACCTTGGCACACAAGGCATTCAGCCGACGCATAAAGAATTGCTCGATCACCTTTCTTACCAACTGATGAACGATTATCAATGGGATCTAAAAAAATTACTGAAAGAAATGGTGATGTCGGCAACATACAAACAGGATTCGAAAGTTTCGAAAGAAGAACTGGAAAAAGATCCATTCAATAAATTTTATGCAAGAGGCTCACGGGTACGTCTATCCGCAGAGCAGGTGCGCGACCAGGCTTTGGTAATCAGCGGAACGATAAATGAAAAAATATTTGGCCCGAGCGTTTTTCCATTTCAGCCAAAAGGCATTTGGCTTTCTCCGTGGAATGGTCAGGAATGGGAAATGAGCAAAGGCGCGAATCAATACCGCCGTGCCTTGTACACGTATTGGAAACGCACATCATCATATCCGTCAATGATAAGTTTTGATGCAACCTCGCGGGAAGTTTGTACAGCGCGCCGCATTCGCACCAACACACCATTGCAGGCATTGGTAACATTGAATGATTCTTCTTATTTGGATATGGCGCGGCATTTT
>DATHPY010000582.1:0-2752 GCA_035483315.1 Puia sp.
TAAGAATGTAAACCGTTCCCCACGAAATAATAGCAGTTCCTAATAATAAAAATGCACTTAGTCTATATGCTGGATACCAAAACATAATGGCATCCACAAAATGTGTTGTGCCACAAGCCAAAATAAAAAGAATAAAAGCCCAAAAGACTTTCTTAAAAGGTAGTTTTTCCTTTCGGTTTTTAATAAAAATTATAATAATAATAGGGATTGCAAAATAGGCACCCCAGATGGCTATATCAGAAAGAATATATAACCAGCCATGGAATCCGGACCATTTTCCGCACGACCAGCGAGCAGGCCAGTTTTCAGCGTTGAAAAAATACTTAAAAAAATCTGTTATATCTTTCATAGAAGGTATAGTTATAATAGCTCTTTTTGTATTGTATTAATTTCTCTTCAAAACAAAAGATACTATGTTCGGTATCGCTAAAAACTTCTTGGTTCTGTTATCCGTGAATTGCTCCTATCCCCAATCATTTTTAAATTAAACGTATAAATCAGGGATGATATTTTATAAAGCACCAATTCAGCGAAGGTTCATGTCCTGGTAGAACGTATAAAAAGTTAATATGTTTACTAAATTCCTGTTAATTTAGTGTAAATAAGTATTTTACTTTATTATTAAAGACAGTATAAATACGGAAAAATGGAGGATTAAAATTGTTCCATTAATGAGGAACTTATTTTATGCAAATCGGTCACACCTGCAGCAATAAATAAAGGTATTATGGCTAAATTTTCTAATCTGATTCATAATTCCTCAACCATTAAATTGCCTAAGATGATGGTCAGTATGTTTATAAGCAATATAACCAATTTGCTCTTTTGTCATTTTCCCGAAAAAGGAATGAATAAATGTAGGGTTTGAGAAATTTTCATACTCTTCAATTAAGGAAATCCATTTATTTTTTTCGATTGCTACATTACCATTATTTTCTTTTACTTTAAGTTCAGAAAGAGTGGGTACATTTTGGTTTAAAGGTCTTTCATCTTTTATCATATTTTTTAAAGCAAACTGTCCAAACAGACGTCCGATAAACGCTTGTTTATAGCTTGGTTTGTTTTTGCCTAATACCCACTCGTCCCATAAAGTGCAATGCTTCAGCATCTGATACATATTCATTTTACCCCACTGTGACTTGCTATTCTCACTTAACCTATTGATTCTGGTAATCAATTCATCTCTTGTTGTTTTATCAAAAATTGTTTTCATCACTATCACTTTAACAAGATTGTTATTTTTAGTTAAAACCTAGTTGTTTACCTCATCTTTAGAAAGGTCAGTTGATTTTTTATTAAAAATAGGGGAAGAGTGTTTTTGAATAAACAGCCATATCGATAGGTAATATTTATTCTTAAAAAAATAACTTACCAATTCTAACATTATAAATCCTACAATGATAGAAATTGTAAATTGAAGCCATTCTGGAGTAGTGTTTACGACGATTTTTTTTCTTCCGGCAAGCCCAAATAAATTTTTAATTCCTTTCTTTTCGTATACTACCTTAGAAAACATTGAGGTAGACCACATACCAACAATAAACCCGACAAATCTTCCAAGTATTTCTCCTAACAAGAAATCGATCATTTTTTCCCATGTAAATATCTCTTTGGCTATTTTTTTCATAAAATAAATAAATGATTTTAGGTCTTTAAATTTTTTAGAAAATTATGGTTTATTTAATTTTGTTCTCTTCTTTACTTTTTTAATAAGGCCAACTGTCCCAAATGGTAGGATAAGTGATTTGTTCTGCTTAGTACAATATTCAATTTGTTTCGATGAGGTTCTTTTGTAAAATCTTCTTCCGAAACAGAATTATGTCGTTGAAATAATTCTTCCTCACCAAGATTTTCGAGCTTTGAAGTAAGTAAGCTGTTTACCTCATGCCAATATTCTCGTAATTTTTTTATTGCAGGTTTTTCCAACGATGATTTATCGGGGTTTTTAATAAATATTTCTTCTAATCGAGGAAACAATTTTTCTCCAAAACCTAAAAGCGGTAGCATGGCATCATGAACAGCAGTAAGGTGTCCTACCAGATAAATACCGCTGTTTCGATTGGGGGCAATTTCTTCTGACAGTTGTTCATCTGTTAGACCTTCTATTAATTTCGTGCATCTGCCCACTTGGGTGTTCCATGCATCAATAACAATCTTTTTTAGTAGAGTAGTATCCATTTTCGTATGGGTAATTAATTTGGTGAAGCTTTTTTATTTATCCATATTTATGATAAATTTCCATTCAATTTATGGATAATCAATGAAAACTGAAACGAATAACTTCCTATTATTTTTAAATAAAATTAAAAACAATGAGCCATAAAATCACGGTAGCTGCCACCATAAAGGCGGATGCAAAAAAAGTGTGGGATTATTACACAAATCCTGAGCATATCACCAAATGGAATTTTGCCGATCCTTCTTGGCATTGTCCTGCAGCTGAAAACGATCTGAAAGTAGGCGGTAAATATAAAGCAAGAATGGAAGCCAAAGACGGTAGTTTTGGTTTTGACTTTGAAGCCATTTATAGTGAAATTGTAGATGGTCAACAATTTTCGTATGAGTTTGGAGGGCGCACTGCAAATGTAAAAATGAATAACCTGGGGAGCCAAACGGAAATTATTGTAACATTTGATCCCGAAACCGAAAATCCGATTGAAATGCAAAAAAACGGTTGGCAGGCGATACTTGGCAATTTCAAAAAATATTGCGAAAGTAAATAAAGATAAGGACTGCTTTTTTAATTAAATTA
>DATHPY010000583.1:0-4901 GCA_035483315.1 Puia sp.
AAAAAAGATTACCGGCATTTTAATGTAAAAACAGTTAAAGGCATTAATGATTTTGCCACAATGAAAGAAGTTGTTTACCGCAGGTATAAAAGATTGACTGATGAAAATCAATCATTGCCGCAATTGGTAATTATTGATGGAGGCAAGGGACAATTAAGTGCAGCAATGGAAAGTATTGAAGCATTAGAGTTGGTTGGAAAATTAACCGTTGTCGGTCTTGCAAAAAACGAAGAAGAGATATTTTTTCCCGGTGATACGGAATCCATAAAACTTTCTTACAACAGCGAAAGTTTAAAACTGATAAGAAAGATCCGCGATGCCGTGCATCATTTCGGCATTACATTTCATCGCAAAAAAAGAAGTAAAGGAACTTTTGTTAATGAACTTGAACATATAAAAGGAATCGGCAAAAGCACCACCGATATTTTATTAAAACAATTCCGTTCTGTAAATAATATAAAACTGCTGAACGAAGAACAACTCGCCGAAGCAGTTGGCATTGCGAAAGCAAAAATTATCTGGAAACATTTCAGCAAACAGCATAACCAAACCTAACAGTTATTGAAGAGGTGGCATCTTTTGAAAAAAATGTCACCTCTTTCGTTGGGCAAAAAACTAACGGAGATGCCTATCTGATTATTGTTTCGCCGTAAACAACGTCCACGGATAAGCGATCATATTTTTTAAATACTTCGATTGCCATTCGTATTCCGGATGCAATTTGTAAAACTGTTCTCCTATAAAACTTTCTCCGCACGGATGACCCATATGCGCCCAAAATTGCATTTTGCCTGCAAGGTCAGCCGTCGTTATTTTTCCCTGTACAGCGCCCATCGGGTCAAAAGGTTTGCAATCCCATTCCGGGCAGCCTTTCGGATCTTCTTCAATATGTCCGCAAATAACACATCGGTTATTTGCATTTTTATTTTGCAATACATCTTTATGATCTGCTTCTACCTGCTCTCCAGATTCCACATCAAGCTTTCCTTTGAGATCAACAATCACTAATTGTTCCATGCGCAGTTTTCTTGCATTTGGGGATGTTGTCGAATCCTTTGTATTAAAAGTAGTTTCCTTAGCAATCAAAGTTGGGTCGCTTGGAAAGTTCGAACCAATCATCGCCGTGTCTTTACTTCTCCATACACGACTGTATTTCAAACCCAATTCTAATTTTGCAACCTCATTTGTTTTTGTATCACCGATCAACCAGTCGTTCGCATAACCACCATTATTTCCGGTTGTAAAAATTTTTATCACATCGTCAATGCTGTTGCTGTATTGCGATGCTTTTCTGGCCCGAACAAATTCCGGAATTGCCGTTGAATCAAAACCTAAAAATTGAGTGATCGTTGTTTCAGTGATCAGCATTCCATTTCCCGTAATTACAAAATCATCTCCGCTATGAATAAAGCCCGGCATACAATCCATCATAATGTGATTACCAGAAGAAGGGACGATATCCGCAACAACATTCCAGTGCTGTCCCCAAATATATTCGGTCCAGTTATTATGCGCCATTACAATTTTTCCATCGCGCGTGTAACTTCCCGTTGCAATAAATGCGCTGCAATTTCCTGGCGCCTTATTATCCCCGCTGTGCGCTTTTGCAGCATTCATCACTTCAGGAACATAATAAAATGCGAGTTCTTCCAATGCATTGTATGCAGTAACATCAAGACTATCGTAATTTTTATTTTTTGCGCGCAAGCCACTCACTATTCCATTTATCTCATCTTTATATTCGCGGTCAATTTTACTCCACAAAAAATCTTTCGCCGCATCGCGGTAAAATTGCCAGTCGTAATGCGTTTCGTGTTTCAACCAATAAGCAACGGCCTGCATGGTTGTATCAATTTCATCAGCCAGCAAGTAACCATGTTGATAACCGATAGTTTCCGGAGAACCTTCAAGATGAACATAGATCCATCCGTTTTTATCTTCCCGCGATGCTTTCGCGAGTTTGTTATCTGCTGCAGGATTGCAGGAAAATAAAAAAATAATTACCAATGTAGCAAGGAAGGGAAAAAATTTCATAACAGTAGTTTTGATAATTCAGAAAAGTCAACTGGTATTAAAAATATTGATTTTAATTAAAATTCTTGCTAAATTAATTACACCAATAATTTCACAGAGATTTGCCTGCATTAAATAACTTTTCTTAATTTGGCAACTAAACTTTTATTATGGAAGAACAGGAAATACCAACTGAACATCTGCAGGAAGCTATTAATGAAAAAGCCGAAGAAGCAAGAGAAAGATGGACATTATACGTTGCGCTTTCCACAGCTTTTGTAGCTGTGCTCGCGGCCATCGCAGGATTATTAGGCGGGCACCAGGTCAATGAAGCGTTGATAGACCAGATAAGATCTTCCGACCAGTGGAGTTATTTTCAGGCAAAAGGAATTAAATCAGAAATTGCCGCTTCAACTGATAAGATTTTAAAAAATCTCTCAACAAAACCTGTTGATGAAGACAGCAAAGCTGCTGTAGAAAAATACGAAAAAGAAAAAGAAGAAATAAAAACCAAAGCGGAAGAATATGAAAAAAGTTCAGAAGCGCATTTGGTAAAACATGTAACATTATCAAAAGCCGTCACCATATTTCAGATAGCCATCGCCATATCCGCAATTGCAATTCTTACCCGAAGAAAAATATTGTGGTATGGCAGCATTGCACTTACTATTTGCGGCGCGTATTTTTTAATAATGGGACTTTTTTAGAGAAAAATATTTTTAATACCGACTTCGGTTTTCATAGCATCATCGTTGCGTCGCAAGCACTTCATCGGCATATTAATGAGCATCTTCAGTCTGCGGATGAATCTGCAAAATTATTATTGAAAAAGATCGCATTTCAAATTGTGCCACGGTTTAAAACCGTGGCACCCTTCATGCAAAAAGACCTGACAGGTTTTAAAAACCTGTCAGGTCTTGCTGAATCGGATTGTACAGAAAAAATACATTTACTACATCTGTGTTTCTGCGTGATCTGTGGCAACTATTTTTCCGGTATTTTTTTCTCTCCACTCTTTTACCATCGGGTAAGCAATATGAAACCAGGGAGTAAATTTTTGCGGATGTGATAATAATCTTTCTTCAATGGCATCAAAACTCATAAAACAACATTCATTCACTTCATCCATATTCGGAGTTATCTTGTTATTATATTCTCCCACAAAAACATGATCAAATTCAAATTCGGTAAGTCCGTTATCAAACTCCGAACGATAAGTAAAATCAAATATTTTTTTTAATGTTGTTGTAAAGCCAAGTTCTTCCTGTAATCTGCGCACAGCCGCATTCTCTGTACTTTCTAACGGGTATGGATGGCTGCAACATGCATTCGTCCATAAACCCGGACTATGGTATTTATTTTTTGCACGTTGCTGGAGCAGCATCTCTCCTTTTGCATTAAAAATAAAAATGCTGAAAGCGCGGTGAAGCAAAGCTTTTCGGTGAGCTTCCATTTTCTCCACAGTTCCCACTTCTTCATCATTTTCATTTACCAATATTACTTGTTGATTCATAAGCGTGATATCAATTCCTTCAGTTACAAAAATGAAAGTAATGAAAAAATTATTTCACCTAATATTAAAACTGGTGAATTTGGTTTTTTAAAAGTTTGCGCGCAAAATGTATACGACTTTTGATAGTGCCCAAAGGTTCATGAAGCATATCTGCTATTTCATGATACTTAAAGCCATCAAAATATAACAGAAATGGGTTGCGAAAAATTTCCGGCAATTTATTGATTGCCGACTGAATATCTTTTATCCGCAAATTCGATTCCGCTGTGTTAGGAATCACCGACTGGTTGTAGTTCAGCAAAAAATCAGTTCCCGTTTTATCGAAAATGGTATTTTGTTTTGCTTTTCTGCGGTAGTTATTAATAAAAATATTCCGCATGATGGTGTACAACCATGCCTTCACATTAGTTCCAACATTATATTTATCCTTATTGGCTAATGCGCGAAACAACGTTTCCTGGAAAAGGTCTTTTGCATCCTCACTGTCTCTCGTAAGTGTTATTGCAAATGGTTTTAAAAATTCTGCATTCTTCACTAAAAGCTGGTTAAATTCTAAGGTAGACATATATACTCCTTTATCTTTTTTTTAGATCTGTAATTTACTTAACAAAATCCTGCCCTGATTATTTATTTGCTTAATTGTTTATTAAATTATTAAAGTATAGAATTTCAATTTTTTACAGTTTTGATAATCAGGATGAACGGGGGAAATTTTTACAAATTTATGACGGAAGTTGAAAGCTTGAGAATGGAGAGAAAAACATTATACCGTGGTTTTGTATTTAATTCGTGTAATTCGTAAAAATTCGTGCCATCAATTTTAGAGAAGATGATTTTGAATCATTCCGGAATCCATTAATTTGGAAACCAGGTCTGAGGTAGGATAATTTTGAAGAATTTCAAGATGACGTTCGTTGTGAAGATCTGTTCCCAACAAATTAGCGTAATTTTTTTTGATGAGATATTGAGCTAATTCAAGTGTGGGTTTTCCATAAAACCCGATCAACGATAAAAGATTAAGCTGGAAAATACAACCTGCATTCTTCATTTCGTCATACCAGTTTTTATTTGCGCCGAAATATAAATAACGTTCAGGATGCGCAACCACCGGCTGGTACCCTTTGATCTGTAATTTGAAAATTATATTTTTTAATTCGATCGGCTCTTGTACAAAAGAAAATTCCACCAACACCAAATTATCTTTTAAAGTAAGCAGCGGCACATCATTATCAACAATTATATCAAAATGATCGTCCATAAAATATTCCGCAGCTGCATGAAAATCTACAGGCAATTTTTTTTGCTCTATTTCATCTTTCACAATTTTCCATCCTGATTGAATAATTTCATTATTGTTTTTATACAGATCCCACAA
>DATHPY010000584.1:0-3669 GCA_035483315.1 Puia sp.
ACAATGATCGGATTATGAATTTTCCAGGAAATATATGCGCCAATGATAACTCCAATACCTGATAAGATCCAATGCCAGAGAATCGTCCAGCGGCGTTTGATTATTTTTTCAACCACTAATTTATTTGGTTTGTTTACGCGGTCAATATTCAGATCAAAATAATCGTTAATGATATAACCAGCTGCTGCAATCAAAACAGATGAAGCGCAAAGAAGATAAAAATAAAATGGCGTTAGTGTATTTTTCAAAACAATATCCGATTGATCTTTAAATCCCGGTAAGATGATAAAATAATAAAAAAGAAATTGGGTGAGAATAATGAATATAAGATTGTTCCAGCGGATGAGACGAAAAAAAGCGGCGATCAATTTCATAGATAATCAGGATATTATCTTGTGCAAGATAAGCGATTCTGGTAAACGTTGCTTTACTTATAGGTTTTGTTTTTGAATGCTTCCTGTAAACAATTCGTATATCTTTTTTAGCTCAGGAAAATTATCCAATAATTGAAGATGAGTTTGTATTGTTTGTATATCATGCCGGATCGCGGGACCAGTCTGCATTTGCGAAGGAGAAAATTGTTCTGTTCGTTTGGATGTTTCTTCAATTAATGGAATTAATAATTTAAAATCAATTTTTTGCTGATTGCAATAATTTTCAGTCAACGCGAATAAATGATTGCTGAAATTATTAACTATCGTTGCGGCAACGTGCAATTGCAATCTTGTATCATCGCTTGCAATTTGAACATTATCAGAAATTGTTTTTGCAAAATCTTCTATAACCGCTAAAGTTTCTCCGGTATTTCCATCAATCAAAATCGGAATTTCAAAATCAGTCTTTATTTCTTTTCTAAGCGTTTGTAAAGGATAAAGCACTCCAAAATTCTTACTTATATTTTGTAAAATATTTTTTGAAACTGAACCTGCGGTATGCACAACAATTTTATTTTGAAATTGTAATTGAGTTGACAGATCCATCAATGCATCATCCGAAACTGCAATAATATAAAGATCTGCATGATCAGAAATATTTACAAAATTGTTGGAATAGTCGCAATGTAATTCATCGGCCAAAGTTTTTACGTGAGTTTCGTTTTTGCTGATTACCTCAATGATCTCATGCTCTGCACGTAAAAACCTTCTACCCAAAACAGTTGCAACATTTCCCGAGCCGATAATTACAACTTTCATGTGTAGATATTAATTTATTAAAGGTCACATGGAATTCGCATAATATTTATTTGAAGTAATATTTGTATGCTCATTTCATAAAAAATTATTTTTTTCCTTCGAGCATGGGAACAAAAGAAAAATTATCAAACAGTTCTTCGCCAATTGTGCCATCTTCATTTTTAGTAATTCTAATCATGCGCTGCACATTGCCGTCGCCCAATGGAATTACCATTTTACCGCCGGTTCTTAATTGTTCAATTAATTTCGGCGGAATTTGCGGAGCCGCTGCAGTTACCAAAACTTTGTCAAACGGCGCATAAGTTGGCAAACCTTCATAACCATCGCCAAAAAAAAATTTAATAGAAAAATATTTTTTTAAGAAAGTAAATTCTTTATTCAGGTCAAACAGTTTTTTTTGTCTTTCAATAGTATAAACCTGCACTCCCATTTCGGCTAAAACACAAGCCTGGTATGCGCTCCCGGTTCCTATTTCCAAAACTTTTTCATGAGGTTTTAATTCCAGCAACTGCGATTGATAAGCGACTGTATAAGGTTGCGAAATTGTTTGTCCTTCACCAATGGGGAAAGCTCTGTCTTCATAAGCGAGTTTATCAAACGCCGAATCCATAAAATAATGACGAGGCAAATGTAAGATGCCATCGAGTACGCGCTGATCGGTAATGCCTTTTGCTTTGATGGAATCCACCAACTTCATCCGAAGTCCTTTATGCCTGTACGTGTCGGAATAAATTCTCATTGCGCTGTAAGATAATTCGAGTTAAGTCAAAAGTAAAAATTAAAAAATCAAAACTGAATTGCGTAATTTTCTTTTTTCCCTTTTTCCTTTTTAATTTTTACTTTTAAATCCTGCAAAATAAAAACTAACTGAATAAAATCTAAAAACTAAATATCAGGCATGAAAACGAATACCGGAATTTCTCTCGCTTTAATGATGCTGCTGGAATATTTTATCTGGGGTTCCTGGTATGTTACCATGGGCACTTATATGGGCGAGCAACTGCATTCATCGGGATTACAAATTGGCGCAGCGTATAGTGCGTTGGCAATTGCAACGATGATATCTCCATTTTTTATTGGCATGATAGCAGACCGTTTTTTTGCTGCACAAAGAATTATGGGCGTTTTGCATTTGGTCGGCGGCGTATTATTATTTCTTGCGACAAGAATTATGGATAACGCTGCTTTTTACTGGATAATTTTATTGTATTCATTATTATATATGCCAACGATCGCATTATCCAACAGCGTCGCGTTTGGGCAAATGAGTGATCCGGGAAAACAGTTCCCGTGGATCCGTGTTTTTGGAACTCTCGGATGGATAGTTGCCGGATTAATTATTGGAGGTCTCAAGTTAGAAAAAACTGGTTCAACATTTCATATTGCTGCTGGCGCATCAATTGCTTTAGGATTATTAAGTTTTGTTTTGCCGAATACGCCACCAAAAGGAAAATCTGCTGAAGCATCTGCATCAAAAGCATTGGGTACAGATGCATTTGTTCTTTTTAAAGACAAGCCGTATTTGATATTTTTCATCGCGGCAATTCTTGTTTGTATTCCGTTATCATTTTACTATGGTTTCGCAAATCCATTTTTGAACGAATTGAATCTGCCTAATGCCGCATCCAAAATGACTTTAGGCCAGGGAAGCGAAGCGCTATTTATTCTCGCCATTCCTTTTTTATTTAACCGAATTGGCGTTAAAAAAATGTTGCTGATGGGAATGACAGCATGGGTTCTCCGGTACATTTGTTTTGCCTATGGAAATATCGGCGCTAACGAATGGATGCTTTATACCGGAATTATTTTACATGGCGTTTGTTACGATTTCTTTTTTGTGACCGGTTATATGTACACCGAAAAGAAAGCCGGCGCAAAAATTAAAAATGCCGCACAGGGACTTTTTACTTTTGCAACTTATGGCGTGGGAATGTTCATCGGAACATGGTTCTCAGGAATTATTGTTGATAAATATAAATTACCCGACGGCTTGCACAACTGGACGGGCATCTGGTATGTGCCGGCAATAATTGCTGTTGGTGTACTGATATATTTTATTTTATTTTTCAGAGAGAAAAAAGAAGCGGTGACGGCAGGATAATTGAAAATTGAAAATGAAGGCTGATGAAGTTATTTGTTGAATAAGAAAAATCAGGTTAGAATCATTGTTCAGATTATATAAGTTCAGACAAAAAATATTAATCACTTAAAAACTCCCCTTTAGGGGATGGGGGCACTAAATTATGAAACGGATTGCTATGCTTGGTTCCGGTTTTATCGGACGGTTTTATGCAGGTTCATTGCAGGGACAAAGAAGTAAGGACAAAATTGTAAGCATTTATGCGCGTCGCGAAGAAAGCGCGAAAAAATTTGCGCATGATTATAATTGTCAGCACTGGACAACAAATATGGAAGAAGCGATATCGCACGCAAACGTAGATGTGGTGTGCATCGCGTTGCCAAATAATTTGCATGA
>DATHPY010000585.1:0-3592 GCA_035483315.1 Puia sp.
GCTTGGTAAATTATTGATGGTTGGTGGGACAAAAACTTATATCGTATCTGCTGTTGCTAAAGACGCACCAATCAACTCACAGATAAAATTTAATTTCATTGCTTCGTATGCAAGTCTTCCGGATGCCAATACTCCCAACTGGAATATTGAGATATACACCACTTATTTTTTACTTCATGATTCAAAAGATATTCCCGCACTTGAAAATAAAATTGCCGTCTATATGCGGATACAAAAAGATGTTGGACTGACCGGCAACGATTATGTAATGTATCACCTCGAGCCGCTTACCAGCGTACATTTATACTCTTCACTTTCCGGTCTTGAACCAAATGGTAATATAACCTATATCTATATTTTAGTTGCGATCGCCTTATTGATTCTTTGCATCGCGTGTGTTAACTATACCAACTTTGCAACAGCACAATCAGTCACCCGTACTTCAGAGATCGGCATTCGCAAAGTTTTGGGTTCGGCAAAGTGGCAACTTTTTTTACAATTTATCGGCGAGTCCCTGTTATTAAATTTCATTGCATTTATTTTCGCGGTAGCGTTGGCAATTTTCACTTTACCTTTTTTTGATCAGTTGGTTGAGCGGCCATTAAGCGCTTCTTTTTTATTAAATCCGATAGCAATTGTTTTGATGTTATTATTTTTTACGATGATCAGTTTTGCTTCGGGCGCGTATCCTTCTTTTATATTGAGTAATATCAAACTCATTAAAGTGCTGAGATCAGGATTTTCTTTTTCGGCAAAAGGAGGTGGACTTAGAAAATCTCTGATCGTTTTCCAATTTATTATATCCGTTTTCCTTATCATTTCTACAACAATTATTTTTCAGCAACTGTCCTACATACAGAATAAAAATCTCGGCTATGACAAAGATCACTTAATAGTATTGCCAGTTGATGCTATAGTGCGGACAAATTATAAGCCGATAAAAGAAGCACTCGAAAGAGTGCCGGGTGTGGAATCGGTTAGTTGCGGCGCACAGGAAATAACGAATATAGTCTGGGGAGATGCACTGAGAACAAGTGCAAATGCTGCAGCAACGCCGTTGTTTGTTACGGTTTCTCCTACTGATATTGATTTTGTTCGCACAACCGGCGTGCGCATTATTGCCGGAACTGATTATAGCTTGTCTGATTGGAAGCAATTAGATTCTGCAAATATTAATCGCGACCGACATACTACTTACCTGTTAAATGAATCTGCTGTTAAGGCGCTTGGATGGACACCGGAATATGCCATCGGCAAAACGCTTTACCTGAATTTTAACAAAGGAATAGTAAAAGGAGTGGTGAAAGATTTTCATTTCGCACCTTTGCAGGAACCTATAAAACCATTGGTTATTTTTCTCGATTCGGGCTATTCACATATTTATCAATGCTACGCCAAAATATCAGGACAAAATATTCCGGCAACTTTACAGGCTATCAGTGGCGCTTGGAATAACTATGTTCCCCATCGTCCTTTTGAGTTTCACTTTTTGGATGATAACTACAATACGATATACCATAACGAACAACTAACCGCAAAAATATTCAGCACTTTTTCAACTCTCGCTATTCTTTTGGCATGCCTGGGTTTATTTGCTTTGGCAGGTTATGTTACCGCACAACGCGCAAAAGAAATTGGAATAAGAAAAGTGCTGGGTGCCGAATCAGTGCAAATTGTTTTATTAATTACAAAGGATTTTATAAACCTGGTTGCAATAGCTTCATTGATTGCATTTCCGGTCGCGTGGTTATCAGTGAGCAGTTGGCTTCAACATTTTGCTTACCGGGTAAATATTAATTGGTGGATATTTTTAGGGGCTGGGTTGGCAACTACAGCGATTGCATTGTTAACCATCAGCTTCCAGGCAATCAAAGCTGCCAACGCGAATCCCGTGAAAAATCTTAAATCGGAGTGAAGTAAATAATCAGATGCAACGATTTTTATTTGATTCCTGTCAATGCTTATCATGAAATCTTTTTTATTCAGTGTCGGCATCGCTATAATTTTTTTTATGGTGAGCTGCAAAAAAAATATTCCCACCGCGCTCAAAGCGACCGTCATAGACACTTCCAATACGGATTGCGGTTTCCCCGTGCTCAGTTTTGCAGGTGATTCAAATCGAATACGAAGCATTATGAAAAATCCGGGGCTCGTTTATGCCGTAAAAGGACTGCCAGCGAATTTCAAAATTCTTGGCCAACAATTATTGGTGCAGGTTTCTGCGATTCCCCCAGATGATGATTTCATGTGTACCGATCTCGGCTACAGTTACCCGCATCTTTTAGTGATTCACGCTACTGCACGATGATCATTTTATTGGTAATTCAATAATAAATTCACTTCCTTCATTTTCTTTCGTCTCCACTTTTATTTCGCCACCATGCGCTTTGACGATATCATAACTTAAAGACAGTCCCAGACCTGTTCCCTGCCCGGTTGGCTTTGTTGTAAAGAAAGGCTGAAATATTTTATCAATCATTTTTTGCGGGATGCCATTGCCATTATCAGTTACAGCAATAAATATTTTGTCTCCGGTCTTTTTGGTGCTCACGGAAATTACTGGCTCGTAACCGTTAGTTTGCATCAACCTCTTTTCATTCACCGCATAAAAAGCATTATTAAATAAATTAATCAATACACGAACGATATCCTGCTGAATGAGCGGAACCTTTTCTATGCTCTCATCAAAATCAGTTTGAAGTCTTACTTCGAAATATTTGTCTTTTGAGCGCACACTCTGGTAACTTAATTTCAAACATTCGTTTGCGATCGCATTAATATTTACCGGCTCCTTTACACCTGTGCCTGACCGTGAGTGCTGCAACATTCCTTTTACGATTGCCTCAGCGCGTTTGCCGTGATGATTTATTTTTTCTTCATTGGCTTCAATATCTTTTGCAATGATCTTCGCTTCATCATAATTCCCTTTATTCATTTCTTCATTCATCTCTGCAAATAATTCTTTATTGACCTCAGAAAAATTATTCACGAAGTTTAATGGATTTTGAATTTCATGTGCGATACCTGCAGTAAGTTCCCCGAGCGAAGCCATTTTTTCTGACTGTATAAGTTGCGCCTGCGCGGATCTCAATTCAGATAGCGTGGTTTGTATTTCCTCTTTTTGATACTGCAATACTGTGTTAGCTTTTTTTCTTTGTTTGTTATTACGTAAAAGCACGATTGCAAAAATGATCAGCACGAAAAGTCCCGTGACCGATCCATATAATTTGATATTGTTCTGATATTGAATCTCACTTTCTTCTTTATCTTTTTGCCGCATCAGTTCATTGTAAGAAAGATCCTGCACCTGGTTATTTTTTTCAAGGTTGAACACACTGTCGTTGGCGACGGCGGCTTTTTTCAAATAATACAAACTTTCATGCTCGTTTGACTGCTCATATACTTTGGACAGAAACCGCGCAGCGCTGATGATTCCGGTCATTACCCTTGTAGAATCGGTCACTCTTAATGACTCTTTAGCATAATAAATGCTGGAATCTCTTTGACCATATCCTTCGCTGATATAAGCAAGAGATTGCAGAATTTCGGCAATACCCGGACCAAAGAAATTTTCACGATAATGTTGCAAGGC
>DATHPY010000586.1:0-6464 GCA_035483315.1 Puia sp.
ATAAGAATTTTTTATTGCTTCAACACTTATTTCCGGCAAAGATGTTGTATAAATAAATGCTCTTGAAAAATTGATCAGATAGTTTTTCAACGTTTCACTTCCTAAAATGACCGCGCCATGACAACCTAAAGCTTTCCCAAATGTGTGCATGCGGGCAAAACATTTTTCTTGCAAATTAAGTTGCTGAACAAGTCCCTCTCCTTTTTCGCCAACAACTCCCGTTGCGTGCGCTTCATCAACAATTAAATTGGCGTTATACTTTTCGCAGAGCTCACTTATTATTTTTAACGGCGCAATATCTCCGTCCATCGAAAAAACAGATTCAGTTACAACAAAAATATTTCCTTGTGCAGCTTTTAATTTTTTTTCCAGATCTTCTGTATCATTATGCACAAAGGAAAATGATTGCGCGAAACTTAATCGCATTCCATCTCTTATTGAAGCATGACTTAAATGATCATATAATATTGTATCACCTCTTTGCGCGATGCAACTCACTAACCCAACGTTCGCATCATAACCAGAATTAAAGATCAATCCGGATTCTGCATCATGAAATGTCGCAATCATTTTTTCCGTTTCTTCTATTAGCGGATAATTTCCGGATAATAATCGTGAGCCGGTTGAACCGGTTGACAGTTGTCCATCGACCGCTGACAGAAGTTTGGCTTTGGAAATTCCCAAGTAGTCGTTGGAGAAAAAATCAATTTTATTTTTTGGCAGTTGTAATTGCCGGTAAGCATTCAGGTCTTTTCTTTCTGCTAATTTCTTATTTAAAAATTCTTCATTCATATCTTCGCCAAAAATAGGGTAAAGTGAAAATATGAAAGATTCCTCGCCAAGCTGCGCAAGGTTCGGAATGACAAACTCTCTGAGTTTATAACTTTCTTCGGGATCTGTCATGCCGACACAGGAGGCATCCCAAAGATTTACGAATTAATGTGCTGTGTAATCGCGAGCTATAGTTGAATAAAGAACTAAAAGTACAAGAGTGCGACGAAAGAATGCTTAATAATAGCACTGAGCCCTGGTACATAAATAAAAATGTAGAAAATAATAAATGACTCAAACAAAAAATATTCTCGGCTTGCAACTTCCCACCGATCCGCGTTGGGTTGACCTGGCGAGTTTATTGTTGCAGGAAATATTAACCGATCACGCATATTGCGAACAAAAAGCTGCGTTGAGTTGCATCTCATTAATTCAACGTTATTCTTCCAAAGAAAAATTAGTGAACGAGCTTTCGCCGATCGTTACAGAAGAATGGGGACATTTTCGGCAGGTGTTTGCGGAATTACAAAAAAGAAATTTACAATTGGGCAAGCAGCGCAAAGATGAATACGTAAATAAATTGCTGGAGTTTCAGAAAAAAGGCGGCGTTGAAGAAGAACGTTTGTTGGATCAGTTGCTCATGATGGCTTTGATAGAAGCCAGAAGCTGCGAGCGTTTCAAGCGATTGAGCGAAGGTTTGGACGACGAATACCTGCGTAATTTTTACAGGCGTTTTATGGAAAGCGAAGCTGGGCATTATCATTTATTTATTGAATTAGCCGAAACATATATTGAGAAAGAAAAAGTTCGCAAGCGTTGGAAAGAATGGTTACAATACGAAGCAGAAATTATTACTAAACTTGAAGTTCGTGGAGACAGGATACATTGAAAAGTGTGAAGTAAGAAGTTAGAAGACAGAAGTCAGAAGAAGTTTATAAATTCGAATTCTACTTCGGACTTCTGACCTCCGACATCAAATTAAAAAACTCAACACATGAATCGCAGAACATTTGTAAAAAATTCAGCAATCGCTGCCGGCGGTTTTGCCATACTTCCATCAGGAAGTTTATTTGCAGCAGATCAAAAAGTAAGGCTCGCAATTATCGGAACCGGATTGCGTGGGCAAAATCATTTGGATAATGCGCTTCGTCGCACAGATGTTGACGTTGTTGCGATCTGTGATGTTGATGATCGCATGCTGCAAATGGCGACTGACCTGATAAAAAAATCAGGCAAGGCAATGCCGCAAATTTTTAAAGGAGATAATTATGCGTATCGCAAGTTGCTGGAATTGAAAAATATTGATGGCGTTCTAATTGCCACTCCCTGGGAATGGCACGGACCAATGGTATTAGATAGTTTGCAGGCAGGAATAAAATATGTTGCTACAGAAGTTGTTTTGGGAATTACGCTTGAAGATCATTGGAATGTTGTTCGCGAAGTGGAAAAACAAAAAGCAAATGTGATGATGCTGGAAAATGTTTGTTATCGCCGCGATGTGATCGCTGTTTTAAATATGGTTCGCCAGGGATTATTCGGAGAATTGCTTCACCTGCAATGTGGCTACCAGCATGATCTGCGCGACGTAAAATTTAATAATGGCACAGAAGCTTACGGTCATGGTGTTGAATTTGGCGAGAAAGCATTTTCGGAAGCAAGATGGAGAACAAATCATTCTGTTCATCGTAACGGCGATCTGTATCCCACGCATGGAATCGGTCCTGTTGCGCAAATGCTAAATGTAAATCATGGAAATCGTTTCTTATCACTTTCATCGTTTGCAACTAAAACGAGAGGATTGCATAAATATATTGTAGATCATGGCGGAGAAAGTCATCCCAATGCAAAAGTTGAATTTAAGTTGGGAGATATCGTCACCACACATCTTAAATGCGCAAACGGCGAAACTGTTTTGTTGGAGCATGATACTAATAATCCGCGTCCATATTCACTCGGGTTTCGCGTGCAGGGAACAAATGGGATATGGATGGACGTTAATAAATCATTGTATATTGAAGGTGTGAGCAAAAAAGAAGATGAATGGGAATTGGCGCAGCCTTATCTCGACAAATATGATCATCCGTTGTGGCAACGTTGGGGAAAAGACACGGAAGGCGCGGGACACGGTGGCATGGATTTTTTTGTGTTGCATGCTTTTGTAAATGCAATAAAAAATAAAGTACGTACGCCTATGGATGTCTATGATGCTGCTGCATGGAGCGCAATTACGCCCTTAAGTGAAATGAGTATTGAGCTCGGAAACCAAACTGTTGAGTTTCCCGATTTTACCAGCGGACAATGGATGTACAGAAAAAATAATTTTGCACTTACTGATGAATTTTAAATTTAGCAGAATTGAATAGTGAACTTGTAAAAAAAGCAGCACAACGATTTTGTCATTGCCAGCCTGCGAATATTCATGTTGAACAGTTGGGTAATGGATTAATTAATCACACTTATAAAATAACAGACAATTCGAACGGCGAGTCAATTGTTTTGCAGGCTATAAATACCAATGTTTTTTCAAAGCCGGTAGATATTCTATTCAATTATCAGTTAGTATATAATTGTTTAAAAGAACAAAATAGTTCTGTTCACATTCCAGCTCCCATTTCTGCAATAAACGGAAATTTTTTATGGGTTGATGAACAAAATAATTATTGGCGTGCAAGTGCTTTTATAAATGATTCATATGCTCCGCAAATTGCTGCTGATGAAAAAGCCGCATTTACAGTTGCAAATAGTTTTGCAAATTTTACAAGCGCATTATCTTCATTAAATATTAATGAGGTAAAAGAAATTATTCCACATTTTCACGATCTCACTTTTCGCAATGAGCAATTTGAAAATGCAGTGGACAATTCTTCCATTATTCTTTTATCAAAAGCAACGCATATTATTTCTGAATTGCGACAAAGAAAAGCATTGGTTGATTTTTTTCAGTCAACACAAAATGATCCGGCTTATCCAAATCGCGTAATGCATCACGATTGCAAGATCACTAATATTTTATTTGACACGAAAACTGACCAGGTAATTTGTCCGGTTGACCTGGACACGGTGATGCCTGGAAAATATTTTTCCGACCTGGGGGACATGATCCGCACAATGATCTGTACTGTTGATGAAAACAGTTCTGATTGGGAAGCAATTGAAATTCGCGCAACGTTCTACAAAGCAATATTAGAGGGCTATCTTAAAGGGATCGGAAATATTTTTTCTACAGAAGAAATAAAAAATATTCATTACTCAGGGTTGATTCTTATCTACATGCAATCCATGCGTTTTGTAACAGATTTTTTGCAAAGTGATATTTATTATAAAATAAATTACCCTGAGCAAAATCTTAACCGCGCTTTGAACCAATTGATATTATTAGAAAAGCTGGAGGAATTTTTGGAGAAAGAATATGGCTTTAATCCTTATTGATCTGTTTTGATCTTAATTCCTTCATCAACGCTTTTAACCCGTTTATTGAGCCTTCAAAAATTTTTCTTTTTTGAAAAAAAGGAAGAAATGCAGAATTAATTATTTTTTTCGACTGGTGTGGCGAAATTAATTTACTCGTTTTATCAAGGCCATCAATTTGGATCATTCTCCTGTCAACGCAAATTTTTACAATTATTTTATTATTCCCATCTTCATCAGTGTATATGCTATCGGGAAAAGAAAAAGCGACTGCTGAAGAATCGTTTTTCACGATCATCGAAAAATCAAACGTTACAATATTAATTTGAATGGAAGTTCTTTTCTCAAAATCCATTACCAGCAATTTTAAAAACTGCTGCTCTTCCTCTGTATAAATATTTTCGTAATCATTTACGTAATTTAATTTTATCAGTTTAAAATTATCAGAATGGAAATCTGATAAAACTTCCTGGCTTTTTGAAGTGAAGCTTACGTTTTCAGCCAATAAACCATCCTGCGATTGCGCTTTTATTGCTTTTGGAAAAGCAAAACTGCAGATGGTAATAACAATAATAAATACAAAACCAGATTGTAAATTCTTTTTCATTTTGCAATAATTGAGGAAACAAACCGGATTTTGCGAAGGAATTTGAATAGTAAGATTTTGCTTTTGCTGCAAAAAGATTATCAGACTGTAGTTTTTAAGAGGAAAATGAAATGAGAGTAAATAAAGATAATCAACAAAAATTATGATTCAAATATTCAGGACAGGTTTTCAATAAAATCGAAAAATTACGATGGTAGATCTACGATTTAATTTCGCTCAGTTATCAATTCGCAGTTCTTATTTTTTGTTTCCGGCCTCGATAATTATGTTGAGCATCGTTGCGTCATATCGCCTGAGGCGAGATACAATTGAAATTCTATTCAGCACAAAACTAAATTCATCAGTCACTATAATTTGAAAAATAAGATAACTCTTCTTCAAGATCCAAAAATGAATATTTCGATTTTAATGAATTGACCTTCTCTAAATGATCTTGCAAAAACTTTTTGTGGGCATTCGTCAGTGGGTTAAATGCTTTGTGTTTCCTGGCAATGATTATTTTTTTCAACTCTTCCATCAACAAAGTGGAATCTTCATCAACATAATGCTGAATAAATTTTTGAAATACAAATTCCGTTGCCTGGTAATTTGGGTGAACCATATCAACATCATAAAAACGATAATCGCGCAAAACATCAATCACCAATTCGTATGACGGAAAATAATAAATATTGTCAAATTTATTTACAAGATGATGAACACACTCGATCAATCTTGCTTTACTTCTGTTATTATCAATCACGCCGTCACGTATATGCCTGACTGGGCTAACGGTAAAGATTACACGAATATTTGGATTGAATTGAACCAGTTGATGAATGCAGTTGTCTAATATAGAATTAATTTCTTCAATTGTCATCAGTTGTTTGATAAACCACTGCGCAGGCGCTCGGTGACAATTGGCAACCGGCTGATTATTTTCTTTTAACCTGTAAGAAAACGAAGAACCTAAAGTTATAACCAGCCACTTCGTTTTTTTTAAAAACTGATGCGCCTTTTCCTGCGATTCATTTATTATTTGCAAGCATTTTTCCTTATCAATATTTGAAAAAATGCTGTGATGATTCCAGCTTTGCCAGAGTTCATTTAAATAAATTAAATCTGTTTCTGAATATTTTTTGTTATTGATGTAAGAAACGACGCTTGATGAAACGCTTTGTGGATCGAATAATATCCCATTCGGATTTTGAAGTGTTTCAAATTTTAATTCCTGCAAATTATTCCCGATGTGTTCTGTAAAACATGAGCCAACCAGCATTACCGGATCCTGATAATTTATTTTTTCGTCAGGAGAATTTATCTTAACACCTAACATGAAATTCATAGACAACATTTATTACACGAATTTTAAAGACACAAATTACACGAATTGTACGGCGTCAGACGGCTGCAAATGCGTGATATATCTTATTTTTCTGCTAAAGCCATCAGACGCCTGTATTCACAAGTTTAATAAATTTCAATTCGTGTAATTCGCCTTAATTCGTGTTATTAAATCAAATAAAAATTTCACCCGCAATTCGCACACTTTCTTTCAAAGCTTCCTGGTTTAATTCAGGCAAAATATTTAATTGCTGAAAATATGGAATAAGCAATTCACTGTTCATATTTCCTACCAGTTCATCATCTGCCATCGGGCAACCACCAATACCTTTTAATGCGCCGTCAAATCTTTTAC
>DATHPY010000587.1:0-6313 GCA_035483315.1 Puia sp.
TTTTGGAGATTTGATCCAAACCTGAGTAACGGCAATCAGTGGAGAGAATTAAGACATATTTCCAATTTCAGTCCCGACAGTTATGATGATGGCTATACTACAATCGAACGCAGCAATGGCGTTGGATTTGTAATAAAAAATACGATAAGTGATGGTGGTGGTGACAGGGCTTATATCACCAGCGGCATAAACGGCGCGTTATATACATGGACATGGGCTTACAATTTCGCGACCGATATATGGAATGAAAAAACTCCACTCGAACGTTCGGCAAGACAAGGCTCTGTTGGATTTTCAGTAGACAACCAGGCATTTATTGCATTAGGTTTGGCTGGTGGAACGCCTGTAGCTGAAACAGATCAATGGTATCCCGATGAGCCTTATAACCAACAAGACTAAGCAAAAAAAAATCTTTCTTTTTATTATTGCGGGAATCCTTTTGCTCGGCGCTGCTGCATACGCTATTTATTTTTTTGAATACAAAAAGAAAAGTGATTACGTATTTGTGCAAGTGCGTGCAACTCAAAATGCATGCGGTTGGGGTTATGAAATTTTAACCGACGGAAAAGTTTACATCAAACAAGATTTCATTCCTGCTATTCCCGGAAGACATAGCTTCGAAACGAAAGAACAAGCGTTGCAAGTTGGCAATAAAGTGCTTGATAAAATTGAACACAAGCAATTGCCTGTAATAACTTTTGCTGAATTAAAAGAGATGAATATTATTAAAGATTCTGTTTTCGCGAAATAATCAATTTTTTTCTTGCTTACAATTTGCCGGTTGTGATACACAGCTGAATAGAGAACAAACTGTTCACGAGTGCGACGCAAGAATGTTAAATAGAATTACTAAAGCCGGCTACCAAAAAATTATTTCAAAATCTTTTGCAGATTATTGAAGCTTGTGGTAATACTTGCAAAAGCATCTTTCGGCATATCGTGCTCAACAAAAAAATGTTTGATTCCGGATGTTTCAGCATTCGCAAAAATGCGCGTAAAATCAATTACACCTTCGCCGACGGGTTCAATCGTTTGCATATCCTTACTCATATCTTTTACATGCCACAACGGAAAACGCCCGGGATGTTTTGTAAATAATTCAACAGGATCAACGCCGGCTTTTGATGCCCATGCAAGATCAAGTTCCATTTTTACCGTATCTGCATTCGTTTCCGACAACAATAAATGATAAGGAATTTTTCCATCGAGTTCTTTAAATTCAAAATCGTGATTGTGATAAGCGAATGTCATTCCTGCTTTTTTGCAGAGATCTCCTGTTTTATTTAAAACTTCAATAGAGTTTTTAATTTCATCCAAAGTTCCTGTCGGCGTAAATGAGCAAACGAGATAAGAGATCCCACCTTCCGCTGCGCTGTCAACAATTTCCTGTGCATTCTCGCGCAAGTTTTTCATTGGTGGAATGACCATTGGTTTTCCATCCGGCCCGTTTGGCATTTTTGTACCTGCAGGTAATTTAAAAGGCGCACCAATTGTGTGATGAGACACCCAGGATAGTCCAATGCTTTTTGTAAATGCAGCAAATTCTTTTGGTGTCATTCCATAATAGCTGAATGCACTTTCAATTTCTTTGTAACCAATATCTGCAACTTTTTTTAATGAACCTTTAGCGTCCTTATCAATTATGCCATATAAGGTGAAAAGCTGTAACCCTACTGGCTTTGATGAGATATTGTTTGAAAAAAGAGAATGAATTTTTACGGGCATTGCCATTGCGCCAAAAGCTAATGCACCGGAATTTTTAATAAAGTTTCTTCTTTTCATTGCTGGAGATTTTGAAAGTGAGATGAATCATTGTGTCACGATAACGCATTACAAAGATTACAGAAATAAAATAAAAGCAGGAATTATTTTTAAAGATTGTTGTAATATTAATAATAATTACTTCTACAAAATGCAAAAATTAAAACAACAATTCGCTGCGCAATTTTTCTTTCTAATTGCAACGATCTTTTTTGCAGCATGCAACAGCAACGAATCAAAGATGGATAATAACAATATCAAACCAGGAATTACAAAAACCAATTGGGGAAATGTTGATGGCAAAGAAGTTGATCTGTACACACTGACCAACAATAATGGGATTGAAATAAAAATTTCCAATTACGGCGGAACTATTGTATCGTGGACCGTACCGGACAAAAATGGAAATACAGGAAATGTTGTTTTAGGATTTGACAGTTTATCCGGTTATCTCGCGAAGCCGCCATATTTTGGAGCAACAATTGGTCGCTATGGAAACAGAATTGCCAATGGAAAATTTAAGATCGGCGATTCGGTTTATACACTCGCTAAAAATAATGGAAAAAATCATTTGCATGGCGGCATAAAAGGATTTGATAAAGTAGTTTGGAGTGCATCAACAATTGCAGATTCAATTCCGGAATTAGGATTGAATTATATTAGTAAAGATGGTGAAGAAGGTTATCCCGGGAATTTAAATGTTACTGTAAAATTTTTATTGAATAATGATAATGAATTTTCTATTGAATATTTTGCAGAAACTGATAAACCCACGCCGGTTAATTTAACCAATCACACTTATTTTAATTTAAGCGGAAATGTGAGCAATGATGTTTTGCAGGAAGAATTAAAGATTGATGCTTCTTATTACACTCCGGTTGACAGCACACTTATTCCAACAGGAGAAATAAAATCGGTGATGGGAACACCATTTGATTTTACGCAACCTCATAAAATTGGAGAACGCATTGCACAAGTTCCCGGCGGCTATGACCATAATTTTGTGTTGAATAAAAAAGACAGTTCATTACAATTTGCAGCATCGTTAACGGATTCTGCAAGCGGAATAAAGTTGGAAATATTTACAACAGAATTGGGAATTCAATTTTATTCAGGAAATTTTTTGGATGGAACAATTAAAAACAGGGATGGAAAATTAATTAACCAACATACAGGATTATGTTTGGAGACACAGCATTTTCCCGATTCACCTAATGAGCCAAAATTCCCATCAACCATATTAAAACCGGGAGAAAAATATCACAGCCTGACAAAATATAAAATGTTGGTGGTGAAATAAATTACGCTTCAAATTTTTCCAAAGTTTAAAACTTTGGAAAAGTTGGTTAATAAAATAGTTGTCCTGAATAAATTCAACTAAATGAAGATTGGTTACTTTCCTTTTTTGTTTATGATTTTGAACGTTTGGGTTTCTTGTTTTGGCATTGTAACAGCACAAAAAAATACAAACTCGAATGAAGCTTGCGACTCTCTGACAAAAAAACAATTTTTTGTTATGGCAAGAGGTTTTAAAAAAGAAATTGACAGACATGAAGAGCTTTCAATTGAAAAAACAAAAAAAGTAATAAGAGTTTACAACACAATGTTTTTGGATAGTATTTCTAACGATTCGTCTGATACAGTATTTGTTAAAAACTTTCAACGCGAAATTGATAGATATTCTTGGAGAATTTGGTTTATGAAATTTAGTAATTCAATTAGTAAGTTCGGAGCATTGTATTTGAAAAAACTTAATCTTTCTGTTCTTGACCTTCCCGATATTATCCGGTGAATTTAGATGTAAAGATGTTTATATTATCCTCAACAATAGTTATCGTTAATGCGTCTGAAAATCGCAACACTTCAAACTTTGGCGAAATAAATTTTTTGCTGATGAAATTACTCAACGATCGCTCAATAGAATTGTTGCTGTACAAGAGTGCGACGCAACGATGCTTAATAGTAATTCCTCGCCCTGGTACAGAAAAATTATTTGACCAATAAAAAACGTGCTTCAAACTTTTCCAAAGTTTTAAAACTTTGAAAAGTTGGCAAAGGAGTACGACTCAAGAATAGGTAATAAATTATTTGACTAACAAAAAGCAAGCGGTTTGAAGGAATGATCTACATTGACGAACTCTCTTATTTTTTGTCCGTCTTCATAAATTACAATTACCGATCTTTTTTCTTCATCAGTCAACTGGCGGAGATGCAACATTTTTTCGATGATGAATTTGCGGTCAACCCATTCAAAACGATCTTCAACTTTCATGTAGTCTTGTACGTTGGAAATTATTTCGCCGGTATTTAAAATATGTACGGTATAAACGGCGCCGGGGTGATGGGTTATATAAGATTGTTGCATATACGCAATGTAATAAAACTCCTGATATTTTATTACAAAACTTATCACCACAAATCGTTAATAATTGGTGATATTTTTACCTGATCAATTCCACCGTGCCTTTGATCAAATGATGTATTTTTTTTCGGTCTGTAAATTCAGTTTCATAAACATAAGTGCCAGCAGGTTGTGGTTTGCCTTTAAAATTTCCATCCCATTCCGTGGAAGGATCTGCAGAAGAAAAAATAAGTTGACCGTAACGTGTGTAAATATTCATTTTGAATATTAATGGCGGCTCCATATAACTCACTTTAAAAAAATCATTTTTTCCATCGCCATTCGGAGTAAACGCATTGGGAAGAAATAGATCTAAAATACATTTTTGAAAATTAACTGTTTTCTGCGCTTGCACTGTTCCGCAGGCATTGGAAATTGTTACAGAAAAATTTCCGCTTTCTGTTGTTGAAAAAACCGGCAATGTTGAACCATCCTGCCAAACATAACTGAATGATGAATCCGTAAAAGCATTAAGCAAAACAGTATCGCCGATGCAAGCGAGCGTATCCGATTTACCAAGAACAGAAGAATTTGGAATTGCTGATAACGGAATATACAACGAATCTGAAGTAAGACAGGTGCTGTCGTTTTGAACAAGGCATTGATAAAAACCTGTTCCATAATTTTTTCTTGTAATGGTAAGTGTATTGTCGTTTTCGTTGTTAAGCGCAACGCCATTTTTATACCATTGTAAATTATAACCGGAATTATAAATAGCTGGTTGAACCTGTAAGCTTACAGTTTCGGTGCAGGATGTGCCCGCCGTAATTTGAATTTGCGGAAATGGAACTGTTGATTTATAAAGCTGGAGATCATCTAAAAAGTAAGAATGCCTGTTGGCCGAAATAGTATCTCCGTTGTAAACTACTATGTCGGGATTAAGTTCAAGAACTGTGTCGCAAGATGGTCCCAACGCAATTGCCTGCAAATTATCCGGCGATTTAAATTTAATACTCACCTTCATCCAGTTTTGTGATTTGTGCACGGTGTAACTTCCTAAGGGAGTCCATCCGCTCACTGCCGGGCAACCAATGATAGGAACATTATTGTTTGCGCAATCTGAATATCCAAATAGTGTAAACTTTTCAATATCCTTTGGCGTTTCAGGAACTGCAATTGAATTATGTATGGGAAGCGTATCGTTTCCTCTTGCGCCGAAACCAACATAAAAATCTAACCGGTACAAAGAATCTTTTTGCAAAAGACTTGTAAGGCATGTGCTCACATAAGATTTGCGGTACGGATATTCATGCGTGTTGCCATCATACCCAAAATCTGCAACTGCCGCAACGCCGTTTCCATCGGGTATTGGCTGTGGCACTAACGGGAACATATACATGTAAACATTGTTGAAAGATTCATTAACAATGCTGTCGTTCGGAACCAGAAAATTTGTGCAGGAATTTAAATAGCCCGTTAACACTTCATTGGTGGGCGTTGTCCAAAAAGGAATTATTAATCCCTGCTCATTAAAGTAACCCGATTTGCACGATGCCGGATCTATTTCGAATGAAGGATTATTAATGATGTTGATAAACCTTGCAGGAAATTGAAAACAACTATCCTGGCTGTATAAACAAAATGATAAAAAAGAAAACCATAAAAGGAAAATTCCTTTCTTCATGTAATAAATTGAATTTGAAAAATAAAGCCAGAGGGTTAGTCATTCGTTTTATCTGACATTCGCCGTAATATAATAAACGTATTTATTTGATCAGAGTAAGCCTTACTGTGTATTTTTATTTCTGATTTTTCTTTTGTCTTAATTCAGAAAAAAAATTTTCAGACCAATTCCAAATATAAAAAAAATAATTCCCAAAATGGAATTCTGTAATTAAAGCGGGCTGCAGGTTTCTTATCAATCTTCAATTTTTATTTTTTAAGCTGAGAATCATTCACTAAATTTTACATAAATTTCCTTGTTTACTTAATAAAACCACTTCTTTATGAATCAGAAAAAAAATCACCCGCGTCCTCATTTTGGAATGGGCTGGGTTGCTGATCGTCCCGATCAACGGGATTTATTTTATGCAACGCCACCCGCAGTTTCTACAACATTACCAGCTTCAACTGACCTGAGAAAAAAATGCCCGCCGGTTTATAACCAGGAGTGCCTGGGAAGTTGTACTGCCAATGCAATCGCAGGCGCCA
>DATHPY010000588.1:0-3663 GCA_035483315.1 Puia sp.
ACCCAAAATAAGTTCCATTCAAGTTTGCCATCAATTCTTATTTTTCTTTTTTTCAGATCTTTTTCTACATCAGATAAAAGCTCTTGAAAAGGGGCGACTGATTTTCTTTTCAGACAAATTAAAAACGAAGTTTTCAAAGCTTCGTATTTTATCTTGTCCATTGAAACGCCTTTTTTCCCTTCGGGATGTTTAAGTTGTATTTTTTCCATTCAATTATTCAACTTTTTTATCTATTCTCGGTCTTAATCTTTGCCTGGATTTATTAAAAATATTTCTTCCTTTATCAATGCCTTTGCGTAATTCTTTTTGTTCTTCCAATGGCAAATTATAAACGCGCTGACAATCAGCGCTGCAACAACCATCATACTTTTTTTCGCATTCATCGCATTGAATAAATAATAAATGGCAGGCTTCGTTTTTGCAGTTTGTATGTGTGTCTGCAGGTTTTCCGCACTGATGGCATTTGGCAATAATTTCATCGCTTACGCTTTCGCCAAGACGATCATCAAACACAAAATTTTTTCCGTGAAATTTATTGATAATACTTTTTTCTTTTACTGTATTGGCATAATGAATAATTCCGCCCTCGAGATGAAAAACATTTTTAAATCCTTTATGTAAAAGATATGCGCTTGCTTTTTCGCAACGGATTCCGCCGGTGCAATACATGATGATGTTTTTGTCTTTTTCATTTTTCAACATTTCAGCAGCCATTGGTAGTTGTTCGCGAAAAGTATCGGATGGAATTTCTATTGCATTTTCAAAATGCCCGACTTCAAACTCATAATGGTTGCGCATATCAACGACGATTGTTTTATCATCTTCTGTTAGTTTGTTGAAGGTTTGCGCATTTACATATTTCCCTTTATTAGTCATATTGAATTCAAGGTCTGTGATTCCGTCAGCAACAATTTTATCTTTTAGTTTCACTTTCAAAACCCAAAAAGATTTTCCGTCATCGCTAACGGCGATGTTTAACCGTACTTGTGTCAGTGGTTCAATTGAGCGCAGATATTTTTCGAGTAAATTATAACTACTTTTGGGAACGCTGAGTTGCGCGTTGATTCCTTCATGCGCAATGTATATTCTGCCAAATACATTTAGTTCATTCAGCGATTGATACAATTCATCGCGAAATTTTTTTGTGTCTTCAATAAAAAAATACTGGTAGAATGAAATGGTCGTGCGCGATTCTGTTTCTTCGTGTAAACGCTGTTTTAATTCCTTTTGGGAAATGCGATTGTGTAATACTGCCATTGATTTGAAATTTTAAGGACACATGCCTGGTGAACAAAATTTCGAGATCCAAAGATAAAATATTTCACGCAAAGGCGCAGAGGCGCGAAGAGCGAACTTTTATTGTCTGAATCGTGATCTTATCCTTATTCAACCGATTATCCTGAAAAACATCAGATGAATAAGTAAAATCAGGATAAAATCCTGGTTCAGACAATTTCACGAAAATAATGTTGTTTCTGATTGTGAGCGACAGCTCAATAATGTATCAACAGTACACGAGTGCGACGCAACGATGCATAATAGAATTCCGATGCCGGAAACAAAAATATTTTTTGCGATCAACAAAAAAAGCCTCTCCAAAAATTGGAAAGGCTTTTATAAATTAATTAAATCAATCAGCAATATTCATTAAATGTTGCAATAAGATTATGCGCGATCACTTGCGCAGGTCTGCCTTCTATTTGGTGACGCTCGATTATATGTACCAACTGACCATCTTTAAATAAAGCGATAGCCGGTGACGACGGTGGATAAGGCAATAAATGCTCACGAAGTTTGTCAACAGCTTCCATATCGAAACCTGCAAAACTTGTTGTAAGATGATCGGGTTTTTTTGGACTGTTGGCAACAGCCATCAAAACGCCGGGACGCGCAGAACCTGCAGAACAACCGCAAACTGAATTGATCATTACGAGTGTTGTCCCTTTTTCCTGCAGTTGCTTATCAACTTCTTCAGCTGTTAATAATTCGGCGAAGCCATTATCTGTAAGCTGCTCTTTCATCGGTATTACTATTTGTTCGGGATACATTGGAAAAATTTTTATTGAATTGTATAACGCGAAATTATCGAAAAAGTTTGAAGGAAATTTTTATCTCTCACAGATTGCGCGGATTTCACAGATTTTAAGTGAGAATTATCTGTGTTAGTCCGAGTAATCTGTGAGAACCCTTTATGAATAAACGTCAGCATAAAGGCGATCGTTCGGAAATTATGTCTTTCATTTTTTCACATTCTTGACGAAACTGCATGCTTTATGGCGTGGTACACCATTTGTTCACTCCATTCCGACAATAAAAATTTATAACCTAAAATACAAATTAATTATGTCAATCGTAAAATTTAACCACGCTCCGCAGAGAGCTTTTACCAATTTGTTTGATGAATTATTTAATGAATTGCCTGCATTCACAGGAAAAGAATGGAGCAACTGGAGTTTTCCACCAGTGAATATTCATGAAACAGCTGATGCTTATCATGTTGAATTAAGTGTTCCCGGCCGCAGTAAAGAAGATTTTAAAGTGAATGTAGAAAATGGCTTGTTGACCATCAGTTTTGAGAAGAAAGAAGAAGTTAAGAACGAAGATTACAAAACCGTTCGCAGAGAATTTTCTTTCCGCAGTTTCAAACGTAGTTTCAATTTGGATGAAAAAATTGATGCAGAAAAAATTGAAGCCAAATATGAAAACGGTTTGTTAAAATTACACTTACCTAAAAAAGAAGAAACCAAAGAAGCTGCAAAGCAAATAACTATAAACTAAGAGTGATCGTACTATAAAAACGGTTCGTGAGCAGTTGGTTTTTGTTGGTAAATCCCTCTTGTCATCAAGGGGGATTTTTATTTATTTATCGTTAATGCGTTAACTTCGCGTGCTATTAATTTTTTGGCTTCATCAAAAAAAGATTAGTACACTGATGCGCAAATACATTGGGTTAATAATTGTGGTAAGTAGCTTTGTTGGTAAATGTTTTTCGCAGGATGCTACACTTCCCGTTCCTGTTGCAAAAACTGATAGCGTAAAAAAAGCTGAGAAAACAGAAGACAGTCTTTTAAGGATCAGAAATCTTAATCCTTACTTTACTCTTCATGTTGACTCGACATTAATTTACAAGCTTGAGATAAACAAAGAGCCTTCTCAATATTTCTGGTTTGTAAAAAATGCTCCGATAGGTTTAAAAATTAATAAGGATAATGGTTTACTAACTTTCAAAGCTGAAAAATCTTATTTTCTTTCCGGTAAATTAAAATACGATAATCCTTATAAAGTATCCATGGGTGTGCAAAATCTTAATGACCCCAATCAAAGGGTTGATACTTCCTTTACGATTGTTTTTTTTACCACGGACATTATTCTTTCTCACGTAAAGCCTACGGTGAGCAGCACATTATTTATTGAAGAAGGTGATACAATCAGTTTTAAATTAGAATGCGAAACCGGTAATTTTCCGATCGAAGAAATAAATTTCTTTTCCAACATTCCTATCAAAAATTATACAAACGTAAAAAGATGTGATGATGATTTTACCTGGTCGCCGCCTTATGATTTTGTAAAAGAAACGGATTCTTCAAAACAAAAATTATTGATCCTGAGTTTTGTTGGAACGAATAAATTTTTTATTCACGATACAGCTGTTGTAAGAATTTA
>DATHPY010000589.1:0-3712 GCA_035483315.1 Puia sp.
AACTGGAAATGTTGCTGGATAATAACCTTGTAAAAGGTGGCGACATCAACAATGCAATTGTAGTTGTTGATAAACCTGTTACAGAAGAAGAAATGAGCCGGCTTGCAAAAGCATTTGGAAGACAAAAAGTTGAAATTAAAAGTGAAGGTTATTTAAATAATTTAGAACTGCGTTTTCCTAATGAACCTGCTCGACATAAATTATTGGATGTGATAGGAGATCTGGCTTTAATTGGTTATGCTATTAAAGGACATATCATTGCTAATAGACCTGGACATAGTACTAATGTAGAGTTTGCAAAAAAAATAAAACAATATATCCGGAAAAATAAACATACAAGGGATATTCCCATTTATAATCCTAATCAACCACCAGTATATACACAACAACAAATAGAAAAAACATTACCACATCGTTATCCTTTTTTATTGGTTGATAAAATAATTGAATTATCCGACAAGCATATTGTAGGTATCAAAAATATCACCTTCAACGAACCTTTTTTTGTGGGACATTTTCCCGGCAATCCGGTAATGCCGGGTGTTTTGCAGGTAGAATCTCTTGCGCAAACAGGTGGAATTTTAGCCATTAATGCGATGCCGCCTGGAGAATATGATACCTATTTTTTAAAAATTGATAATTGCAAATTCAAGCAAAAAGTAGTGCCGGGAGATACTATGATCTTGAGACTGGAATTGCTTTCTCCTATTCGTCGTGGCATTTGTGAAATGCGTGGAACAGTGTTTATTGGGAATAAAATTGCCACTGAAGCCGATTTGGTAGCACAATTGGTAAAAAGAAGTTAATGACAAAAACTTGGCATAAATAAACCTATTTTTGTAAAATGCTGGGTTATCTCAGCATTTTTTAATGAAGAAAAACATATTATATAAGGTAGAACCTGACATAGCGGAAAAACCGACTAACCAACCAATTGAACAAAGAATGATTCACCCGCATACTTATATTCATCCCAATGCCAGGGTTGCGACAAATGTAAAAATTGATCCCTTCAGTGTTATTCACCAGGATGTTGAAATTGGCGAAGGAACATGGATCGGCTCCAATGTAACTATTATGGAAGGTGCACGGATCGGTAAAAATTGCCGCATTTTTCCTGGCGCTGTTATTTGCGCCATTCCGCAGGATCTGAAATTCCAGGGAGAATATTCCAATGTTTTTATCGGAGATAATACGACCATTCGTGAATTTGTAACCGTAAATCGCGGAACAAAAGACCGCGAAAAAACCGTGATCGGAAAAAATTGTCTTATCCAGGCTTATTGCCATTTAGCGCATGATTGTATCGTGGGTGATAATGTCATTTTAAGCAATAATACACAAGTTGCAGGCCATGTAATTATTGAAGATTGGGCAATACTTGGAGGCATGTGTGCAGTGCATCAATTTATCCATATCGGTCATCATTCATTTTTGAGTGGTGGTTCTTTGGTTGGAAAAGATGTTCCGCCTTATGTAAAAGCCGGTCGCCAGCCATTGAGTTATGGCGGCGTAAATTCTGTTGGTTTAAAAAGAAGAGGATTTACTGTAGATAAGATCAATCATATACTCGATATATACCGTGTAATTTATAATAAGGGATTAAACACTTCACAGGCGCTGGAATTTTTAGAAGAAGAATTTCCTGCAACCGACGAGCGCGATGAAATTGTAACTTTCATTCGTGAAAGCAGCCGCGGTATTATCAAGCGCTTTACAAAAAACAGTATGGATGAAGATTACGCTAACTGACGTAGGAAAACGCTTCAACCGTGAATGGATATTTCGCCACCTGAATTTTGAGTTTACTAACGGAAATGCATATGCTATTATCGGACCGAATGGCTCCGGCAAATCTACATTGCTACAGGTGATAGCAGGCGCGATGGCGGAAAGTGAGGGAACAATTGAGTACACGATGGACGATGGTCGTTGGTCGATGACAGAAAGCAAAACCACAACTGAAGTCCGTCAACGGTCAACAATCAACGGTCAACTTCCCTCCGGAAACATTCACCAGCAGATCTCCATCTCCGCTCCATCTCTCGAATTAATTGAAGAAATGACGCTTATCGAATTTTTAGAATTTCATCACATCTTCAAACCTTTTATTTCAATTATTAATACCGAGCAGATAATTACAGAAATTGATCTGGAAAGATCCGCGCATAAACAGATCCGTTATTATTCTTCCGGAATGAAGCAAAGAGTAAAACTTGCGCAGGCAATTTTTACTGATACACCGGTTTTACTTCTTGATGAGCCTTGCACCAATCTTGATGAAGAAGGAATTGAGCTATACCAGGAATTAATAAAAAACTATTCCGAAGATCGTATTGTTATTGTCAGCTCAAACGATATTCAGGAATATCAATTTTGCAACGAGCGTATAAATATTCTTGACTACAAGAAGTGAAAATTTTTTTATAATAAGCAGAGAGTTGCAATTATAAAGCGCTGATGGGATTACGAAAGTTGAAGTCACAGTAGTACAAATGTTCGATCAGTGCTTCTTCCCGAAAACGGGCTGTCATCGTTTTCGGGTGTGCTTTTTTGGTTCTTTTTTGCACAAACAAAAAAGAACAAGAAATCATCATCTCTTACTTGCTATCAGCAAATTCAGATCTGTATATTTCAGATCAAATCGCTGACTGAGATGAAAATTCGTCAGCGAACCTTTGAAAAGATAAATGCCGCTGCGCAAATGCACTTTGTGCCAAACAAGATTTTCAAAACCGCCTTCATCACCTGCTTCAAGTAATAAAGGCATCAGCACATTACTCACAGCCTGGGAAGCCGTGCGCGCAAACCCGGATGGAATATTCGGAACGCAATAATGAATAACTCCGTACTTTAAAAAAACAGGATGCTCGTGTGTAGTGATCTCAGAAGTTTCAAAACAACCACCGCGGTCAATACTAACGTCAATGATCACACTACCGGTGCGCATATTGCTCACCATTTCTTCCGTAACAACAACAGGCGTTCTTCCGCTTTGAGATGATAACGCGCCAACAGCAACTTCACAGGTTTTCAACTGCTTTGCTAAAATGCGCGGCTCCATAACGGAAGTCCACATGCGCTGACCAATATTATTTTGTAATCTTTTTAAACGATAAACGCTGTTATCAAAAACTTTCACCGATGCGCCGAGAGCAAGTGCCGCGCGTGCGGCAAACTCACCAACAATACCTGCACCTAGAATGATAACTTTCGTCGGCGGTATTCCTGAAATTCCACCAAGTAAAACTCCTTTTCCATGATTTGCTGAACCGAGATATTGCGCGGCGATCAGCATCACAGCGCTTCCGGCAATTTCGCTCATGCTGCGAACTATCGGGTAAGTTCCACTGTCATCTTTTAAATTTTCGAATGAAATGGCGGAAATCTTTTTCTCCATCATTTTTTCTAGCAACTCGGCTTTCATCGCCGAAAGATGTATCGGAGAAATGATCACCTGGTTCATTTGCAGCAAAGGCAAATCTTCTTCAACAACAGGCGCACTTTTTACCAACAGCGGCGCTTTAAAAATTTCCTCTCTGTTATAAACTATTTTTGCTCCGGCTTCGCTGTATTCTTTATCACGGTAATGTGTCGGCTCACCGGCATTATGCTCGATCATTACGTTATGGCCGTTGCTCACCAAAACACTTACTGCTTCCGGCGTTAATGCAATGCGGTTTTCCTGGAAAGACGTTTCCTTAGGAATGCC
>DATHPY010000590.1:0-5832 GCA_035483315.1 Puia sp.
TTGCATTTCGCAGAGTTACCGAAGCTATTTCCGCATCAGTTATTCCTATCGGACTTATTACGTTCGTAATTTTTTTGTGCATTGTTTTTGGGAAAAAAGATGGTATTTATGATTGGTTGAATAAAGATCTTGTAAATAGTGATGCAGCGATAAAAGGCAAAGCAGGTTTTTTAAATCCTACTTTTTTTATGGTCTGGTCAATATTGTCTATTGGTTTATGGACTTTGCTCGGAATAAAAATGCGCAGCTTATCACGCGAAACAAATAATGCGCCGATGAGTGTTGCAGAAGGAAAAAAATATATTTTTAAGAATACAGTTTGGGCATCATTATACATTGTATGGTTCACATTAACTGTTGCTTCAACAGTTCCCTGGTTGTGGTTAATGAGTACAAGAGCTCATTGGTTTTCCACGATGTACAGCTGGTACACATTTGGCAGCACTTTTGTTGCAGGCATGGCGCTGATTTCTTTGTTTGTAATTTATTTAAAAAATAAAGGCTATCTCGAATATACGAATCATGAACATTTACATGACCTCGGAAAATTTCAATTTGCGTTTTCAATTTTCTGGACGTATTTGTGGTTCGATCAATTCATGCTTATCTGGTACGCGAATATCTCTGAAGAAACTATTTATTTCAAGAACAGGTTTGACGGAGCGTACACCGGAATTTTTTATCTCAATCTTATTATTAATTTTCTCGCGCCGCTATTAATATACATGTCGAGGAATTCAAAACGAAGCTATACCATTGTAACTTTTATGTCCGTAGCTTTGGTATTTGGACATTGGCTGGATTTTTATCAAATGGTTTTTGGCAGCACAATTCCGGATCATGTGCCGATGAATTTATTTGATTTTGGCATTGCAGCAGGATTTATCGGGTTGATTATGTGGCAAACCGCGAGAGTGCTAAGCAAGTATCCATTGTTAGCGAAGAATCATCCTTTCTTTAAAGAAAGTATTATTCATCACACATAATCCTGGAAAAAAATTAAACAGCAGATTTAAATTTTATAAAGAATCATGTCAAACGTTTTCATCATTTTGATTTTGTTGCTTGGGTTTCTCATCACTTTTCAAATTGCAAAAGCAAGCGAATATGTGAGTATTTTAAAAGGTGAGAAAAAAGCATTACTGCAACAAAATCGTATAAATGGTTTTTTAATGATCGTGTTTTTAGTAGGGGGGTTGATCGGTATTTATTGGTGTAATGAATTATATAAAGGGAAAATTCTTCCAGTCTCAGCTTCAGAAGGAGGTGAAAAAATTGACGCGATGCTGAGCATTACTTTCCTGATCACAGGAATTGTTTTTTTTCTCACACAAATTTTATTATTCTGGTTTGCTTTCAGGTATCAGTATTCTGAAAAAAGAAAAGCATATTATTTTCCGCATAATAATAATCTTGAAATATTGTGGACGACGGTTCCGGCAATTGCGTTGTGTATTCTCGTCGGGTTCGGTTTGTTTTACTGGTTTAAAATTACTGGCGATGCGCCAAAAGATGCAATGCAGGTCGAAGTGACGGGAAAACAATTCAGCTGGATCTTCAGATACCCGGGGAAAGACGGAGTGTTTGGAAAAAAATATTATCAGAACATCAGCGATAAAGATAATAATGAACTGGGATTGATTTGGGACGATCCTGCAAGTCACGATGATATTGTAGTTAATGGAGAAGCTTATTTTGTAAAAGACAGACCGGTAAAATTAATTATTAATTCGCGCGATGTAATACACGATGTGGGTTTACCGCATTTCAGAATGAAAATGGATGCAGTTCCGGGAACGCCGACAACGATGTGGCTAACGCCAAAATATACAACGGAAGAAATGAAGAAGATGACAAACAACCCGGATTTCGAATATGAATTATCCTGTGATCAGATGTGTGGCAAAGGACACTATACCATGCGCGCGGTTATTAAGGTAGTGACGCCTGATGAATTTATTTTGTGGCGGGCTAAACAGAAATCAAATTACGCGCAGGTTTTTCCTGAGCCAACGTCAACAGATTCTTCCGCCAAAAAAACAACTTTATTAAAAGATGCCGGGCCGGTAAAATCGGTAATGGCAAAAAATTAATATCCGATAAACGACAATTTTTTCTCATGAGCAACGAAGCAGTAATACACGGACATGGTGCAACGATGACAACTCATGATGAGCCCCATGTTCATCATCACAAGGAAACATTTATTACCAAATATGTTTTTAGCCAGGATCATAAAATGATCTGCAAACAATTTCTGATAACAGGAATGATCTGGGCAATAATCGGTGGGCTGATGTCTGTTTTATTTCGCCTGCAATTGGGATATCCCGAAAGCACATTTCCCTGGTTAGAAGATATTTTAGGCAAATGGGCAAAGGGCGGAAAAATTCAACCCGAATTTTATTATGCATTGGTAACAATGCACGGAACGATATTGGTATTTTTTGTGTTGACCGGCGGATTGAGCGGAACTTTTGCAAACTTTCTTATTCCATTACAAGTGGGAGCAAGAGATATGGCGTCTCCATTTTTGAATATGCTTTCTTATTGGTTTTTCTTTACGGCAAGCATCGTAATGTTTTCTTCACTGTTTCTTGAAAGTGGTCCTGCGAGCGGCGGATGGACGATTTATCCGCCATTGAGCGCACTTGGCGATGCCAATGAAGGTTCAAAAGCGGGAATGGATTTTTGGATAATCAGCATGGCGCTTTTTGTTGTTTCCGCATTGTTGGGTGGTTTGAATTATATTGTTACCATTCTCAACATGCGCACAAAAGGAATGAGCATGACGAGATTGCCACTCACTATCTGGGCGCTTTTTTTCACAGCAATTTTAGGCGTGTTATCATTCCCTGTTTTGTTATCAGGATTGATTTTATTGTTGTTTGACAGACATGCGGGAACAAGTTTTTATCTCTCCGATATTTTTATTGCATCAACAGGAAAAGCTTTGCCAAATGAAGGGGGAAGCGCAATTTTATTTCAGCATTTATTTTGGTTCTTAGGTCATCCGGAAGTGTACATTATTATTCTTCCTGCGATGGGTCTTGTTTCTGAAGTGATGGCCGTGAATTCGCGCAAACCAATATTCGGTTACATGGCAATGGTGGGCTCATTATTTGCAATTACCATTCTTGCATTTTTAGTTTGGGCGCATCACATGTTTGTAACAGGGTTAAATCCATTACTTGGTTCGGTGTTTGTCTTGCTCACTTTATTAATAGCAGTGCCATCGGCCATAAAAGTTTTTAACTGGTTGACTACTTTGTGGCGAGGGAATATTCGTTTTACTCCAGGGATGTTATTTGCAATTGGTTTTGTGAGTTTATTTATTTCCGGCGGATTAACAGGAATTTTTCTTGGCAACTCTACATTGGATATTCATCTGCACGACACCATGTTTGTCGTTGCGCATTTTCATATTGTGATGGGCGTATCAGCTTTCTTCGGGATGTTTTGCGGAATATATCATTGGTTTCCGAAAATGTATGGAAGATATTTGAACAACACAATGTCCTATATTCATTTTTGGGTAACATTTATAGGAGCATATCTTATTTTTTGGCCGATGCATTACGAAGGATTAGCAGGGTTGCCACGCCGTTATTATGAGTACACTTCGTTTGTATCTTTTCAACAATTTGGCGGGTTAAACAGGTTTATTTCCACGGTTGCAATGGTTGTTTTCGCTGTGCAGTTAATGTTTGTGTTTAATTTCTTTTATTCTATTTTTAAAGGAAGAAGGGTGACGAATCAAAATCCATGGGGTGCAAATACTTTGGAATGGACAACACCAATAAGACCAGGGCATGGAAATTGGGTTGGAGAAATTCCTGAAGTGCACCGCTGGGCTTATGATTACGGAAAAGATGGAAGAGATTTTATTCAGCAGACGGAACCTGTCAGCGCGAATGAGAGTACACACTAAATTATAGGGCTGATGTTTATTAATAAATAATTTTTTTTCGATAAGATATTTGCCCTGATAATATCGGGGCATTTTTTTAACCACGATTTTGGCCTGATTTTCACTTATTAACCTGATTAACTTTTCAGGAGAATCAAAAAAATCAGATTAAAATCACAGTTCAGACAACTTTGATACAGCAGGAAACAGTGAAGCGATCTCAATCTTTTGCAATAGCAGAAAAATTGCGCGATTATAAATTGCTGATAAAATTCAACCTCAGTTTTATGGTTGTTTTTTCGGCAGTGATAGCTTATTTGCTGGCGCCGAAAGTTGTTGCATTCGATTGGAAAGCGATCATAATTTTTTTTATCGGCGGAATGTTGGTTACGGGAAGTGCAAATGCCATTAATCAGATCACAGAAAAAGACACCGACGCAATGATGAAACGAACAGCGAACAGACCAATTGCCGCTGGAAGAATGAGTGAAACAGAAGGATGGATATTTTCCGCAATTGCGGGACTGGCGGGCGTTTTGATATTGTGGCAATTTAATTTTTTAACTGCTGCGTTAGCTGCGTTCAGTTTGTTTTTGTACGCATTTATTTATACGCCGCTAAAAAAAATAAGTTCGGTTGCTGTGTTGGTTGGTGCAATTCCCGGAGCGTTGCCTTGTCTTATCGGTTGGGCTGCGGGAAATGATTCACTAACTGCAGGTGGCTGGATTTTATTTATGATTCAATTCCTGTGGCAGTTTCCGCATTTTTGGGCAATTGCATGGATTGCTCATAAAGATTATAGTAACGCAGGATTTAAATTAATGCCGTCAAAAGAAGGACAGACAAAATATTCAGCAATCCAGGCAATCATTTATTCGTTGTTATTATTGCCTGCCGGCGTGTTGCCATATTTTTTTGAGATGAGTGGAATGATAAGTTTGATAATTGTAACCATAGCGAATTTATTAATGATAACGCAGTGTGTAAGATTATATAAAGAAATGACCGTGCAGGCAGCGCGAAGAGTGATGTTCAGCAGTTATATTTATTTACCGGTCGTGTTGCTGGCATTGCTGGCAGACAAAGTGAATGTTTAGTATTTAAGAATAAGATCACAGATTATGTAAAATTCATTTTTCTAATCTGTGGATTTGTGGCAAAAAAATAATGATGCAACATTTTGAATTAATAAAACCAGTGAACGAGCAAAGAAAAAAAATACATCCGCACAAATTTGCAATGTGGATTGGTATTGGAAGCATCATTATGATGTTTGCGGGACTGACGAGCGCTTACATTGTAAAACGCGATCAACCTGGATGGACAACTTTTGACATACCGCGCAGCTTCTGGTATTCCACGTTTGTTATATTGATAAGCAGCCTTACGATGCAAATAGCATTAAAATCTTTTATAGAAAGACAAATGCAAAAATACAAAAGACTTATTTCGATAACCGTTTTTCTGGGCATTTTATTTATCGTGTTACAATGGATAAGTTTTCGGCAAATATGGAATAGCGGAGTAACATTCAAAGGTTCCGGCGCCGGGCAGTTTTTATATGTAATTGCCGGTCTGCACGCATTACATGTGCTTGGCGGAATAATTGCACTGATGGTAACGTTTATAAAAGCGTTTGCTGCAAAACGCCGCAATTATAGCAGCGTGCCTCTTGAGGTGGTTACAACGTACTGGCATTTTGTAGATGTGCTTTGGATTTATTTATTTATTTTCTTTTTGTGGATACATTAATTTTCGGTTTTGTTGAATAAATTTGCGAACAATTAAACTAACAACATGTCCCAGGCAATTCCTGCAGGAACAAAATGGTGGAGTGGCGGAAAAAGCCCTTACAACGTTGAGTATGGTAAATTGATGATGTGGTTTTTTTTGATGAGTGATGCATTTACTTTTGGTGCATT
>DATHPY010000591.1:0-5850 GCA_035483315.1 Puia sp.
GAAATTATTCCAGCCGGCAAGAATAACCTGAACAATATGAACAACAAAAAATAATGAATAACCAATTGTCAAAGCAAAATGAAGGATACGCGCAAATGCATAACCACCCATTAACTCGCAAAGCCACCACAATTGTACGGGCTTATAAATGGCGAGTCCTGTTAGTATCGAGCCAAATCCCATTATAATAATTCCAGTGTACGCAATTTTTTGTGCTGCGTTATATTTTTTTTGTGGCGGTGCGTTCTTTCGCAAATGCAGATCGTGCAAAACAACAAGCCACGCTTCTTTAAAAGAATGTTTGTTTGGAACAAGTTCACGCCATTCACCCGAAATAATTGTATAAAGAACATACAAAAAACCATTTATAAAAAACAACCACATAAATACAAAGTGAAAAGCCATCCCCTGCGCTAATTTGTAACTAAGATGAAGCGCATCATAAAATGATTGAGGAAAGAATTTTAAAATAGTTGTGTTATTCCATCCAAGTTTATAAACGTCATTTGCCCAATAGATCAGCAAGCCGCTCCACGTCATCACCATCAATATCGGAAAATTGATCCAATGAAACCAGCGCATTGCCAGCGGATGTTTTTTCACAATTTTCTTCATAGTAAATAAATATATTCTGAAAGGTATTAATTCCCGCAATACCTATAATAACATTTTTTTTGATGTTGTAAAAAGGTTAATGAAATTTACACATCTAAAATCTAAAATTATTAGTCATGTCATATTGGTTGGTAAAATCAGAACCCGCAACTTATAGTTGGGAGCAACTGCAAAAAGATAAACAAACTACTTGGGATGGTGTTCGTAATTATGCGGCGCGTATTCATTTAAAAGCAATGAAAAAAGGTGAAGAAGTTTTTTTCTATCACAGCAATGACGGAATGGAGATCGTCGGCATTGCAAAAATTTCGAAAGAATTTTTCCAGGACCCAACTACGGATGACGACGCTTGGGTTGCTGTTGAATTGAAGCCGTACAAAAAATTAAAAAATCCAGTTTCATTGGAGACAATTAAAAAAGATAAACGCCTTGCTGAAATGGCATTGGTAAGAATCGGAAGATTATCTGTTCAACCCGTAAGCGAAAAAGAGCATGATATAATTATGGTGTTGGCAGGAGAGAAGTGAGTGTGAAAATATGAAAATGTGAAAATGGCGCGATTGCTTAGTGCCATTGTTGGTCGCTGACCAACAAATAATATGTTTCTCTATGCTCACCATATCTCAGTGGTTCAAAAAAATTATTTCTTTTAGTTTTGTGAAATGACAAAAAAGAAACTCGTCGTTCTTTCCGGTGCGGGCATCAGCGCGGAAAGTGGATTAAAAACTTTTCGCGACAGTGATGGCTTATGGGAAGGTTATGAAGTTACAGAAGTTGCAACGCCAGGCGCGTGGAAAAAAAATCCGCAATTGGTTTTGGATTTTTATAATCAGCGTCGCAAAAACGTGCTGGATGCGAGACCCAATGGCGCACATTATGGACTTGCGGAATTGGAAAAAGATTTTGATGTTCATATCATCACGCAAAATATTGATGATTTGCATGAGCGTTCGGGCTCAACAAAAGTGATGCATTTGCACGGCGAAATTTTTAAAATGCGCAGTGAAACTGATGATGAATTAATTTATGAGATAAGGGACGACATGAAATTAGGGGACGTCGCTGAAGACGGAAAACAGTTGCGCCCGCATATTGTTTGGTTTGAAGAACCTGTGCCAATGATAGAATCTGCAATTGAAGTTGTCCGCGACGCGGATATTTTTGTTGTTGTCGGCACTTCGCTGGTTGTATATCCTGCCGCTGGATTAATAAATTATGCATTTGCAGAAATTCCAAAATTTATTATTGACAAACGGATTCCATATAATGTATCATTGCATAATATCAGTGCAATTGAAAAAACAGCGTCGAGAGGAGTGGAGGAGTTGAAATTAATTTTGCAAAAATCACATCTTTAAATTTTCGGTAACAAACAGTTGTTTATCATTGCACAAATTGCCGGTGATGAAATGGGTTTTTTTCTCGTTATTAATGCTTAGCGTTCCTTCGATTTCATTTTCTCAAACAGATCCGGGTTTGTTAAAATTAAAATCGTTTGCGATAAAATATTTTCCACGTGGTTATGATTCTTCATTGAATTATATCAACCTGCAGCCCAGTGGCAATTTGCATTATCTCGCTCCGTTGTATCAACTCTTTAAGCAGGAAAATAAATTCAAATCCCTTTTTGGAAATGATTATAATACTCAGCTCAGCGAAGCAGTTTCTTTTACTGAAGATTATCACAGCGCGTTGGAAATTGAGGAGCAAGGATACGATGCTATTGATGAAGAATCAGAAAAAAAAATTAAGAAAGTTATTGAAGATTTAAAAGGCGTTCAACACGTCGATGCAAGAAGATATATTTCATTTCTTGCCAAAGATTTTAAAGTCATTATGCTTAATGAAGCGCACGCAAAAACATTACACCGTGCGTTTGCTATTTCTCTGCTCGAAGAATTATATAAAAAAGGATTTCGCTATCTCGCCATGGAAATGCTGAATAATTATCCTAATCACTCACTCAATAAACTAACAATAAATACGGGTTATTATACAGCCGAACCAATCGCAGGTGAGTTAGTGAGACGCGCGCTGGAGCTCGGTTTTACGTTGGTGTCTTATGAAGATACTGCCGCACTCGCCGGCAATCATACTGCAAAAGAACGTGATTCAGTGCAGGCAGAAAATATTTACAGCATCATCAAAAAAAATTCTGCCGCAAAAATTTTTGTTTTCGCGGGTTACGGTCATATTGCCGAAAAAACTACAGATGCGGATTTTATTCCGATGGCGATGAAGTTCAAAAAAATTTCCGGAATTAATCCGCTGACGGTTGATCAAACCGATATGACCGAAGGCAGCAACTTCGGTTATGCGAATGCGTTATACAAAGCCTACACGCAAAAATATTTTTTTACAAATCCTTCTATTGCAGTGATGAATAATCAACCTGTAAACATCAGCAATAATGATGTGTATGATATCAGCGTAATTCATCCGCCAACAATTTATCGTGATGGAAGACCGGATTGGCTTTCACTCTATGGATTGCGGCAACCTGTTTATATCAATCCCAATGTAAAAGATGTTTTTTTAGTGCAGGCGTATTATCAAAAAGAAGCTGATCAATACGGACCCGGACAAATTGTTCCCGCTGATCAGAGTTATATCCCCACCAACAAAGGAAATTATCTTTTGTATTTACGCAAAGGCAAGTACATTATTATTTACAGAAGTTTGGGTTATCATCTTATTGGAAAATTGAAGATTGATGTGGAATGAATTCAATTTACGATTATAGATGTACGATTTCTTCAGACGATACATTCATTAGTAATTATCGATTCTCCATTGTCAATTATCAATTCTTTGTTCCCTGCATTTCTTCTCTATTGAGAGTATATCCGAACCATGATTCTGACCTGATTTTTCTTATTCAACTGATAATTGTTTTCAGTATGATCAGCTTAATAAGGTTAAAATCATGGTTCAGACAATATCAACTATAAATTTCTTTAAAAACAATTCCGTGATTTTTTAATTCTTCTAAAACCGGTTCGTATATCTCCGGCAAAATTGGGATATGCATTCCCATTAAATTAATTTTTTTCTGTAAAATCAATTTGGCTGCAATTCCCAATGGAAGTCCGACAGTTTTTGCCATTGCCGTTTTGATATTATTTTCTCCAATTACAATTAAACTGCTTTTTAATTTGTGTGTAGTATTTTTTAATCCATATTCCAGTTCGTGCAACATTACGATCATATCCTTATCATGCGGCTGCATGGCTAATTTCGTTTCTAACAAATGTTGAAGAATATCAGCAGAAGTTTTTGCCGCCGAAGGAACCAGTTCATCATCAAATAATCCGAGATAACTTAATTGGTTTTTGTTTTCTGAATTAACATAAGGAATTATCGAAGACGACCAATCTTTAAAAGTCAATTTATCAACTTTAATATTTTTTTTATCGTCAGTTAATCTGGCTGCAACAATGGTTTTCCATCCATTGCAAAATTCAGGATAACGTAATGTTGTTCTTATGAAAGTATTTGGATCATCAAACTTGTACAGATCGATATAATTTAATGAATTCCGGTTTGGATAATACGCGAGTTTGCCGAGATCATCTATTTGAATAGTTTTACAATTTTCAAATAAATTTTCATAAGGGGTGTTTTTTATCTCTCCATTTTCTTTATAAATAGCTCCTGAAGAACCCGCCAGCACAACATTTCGCGGATTCCAGCTTATTTTATAATGCCAGGGATTATTGTCACTTTCCGGCGCAACTAATCCTCCCGTGTGCGATTTAAAAGATGTTATTCTTCCGTTTTCATTTTCTATTTTATTGACCAGCTGCATTACGCTCATGTGATCAATTCCGGGGTCTAATCCCATCTCACACAAAAACAATAATTTATTTTTGATTATTTCCGGTTCAAGCTTCCTGATATTATCATCAATATATGAAGCCGTCAATAAATTCTTTTTAAATTCAACACAGTCTTTTGCAATTAAAAAATGCAACGCCGGTGGCAGCAATGAAATAACGATGTCTGATCTTTCAACAAGATGCTTTCGGGCGCTTTCATTTTCAATATTAATGGCAACAGCATTTGTGTTTGACGCTTGCCCGATTTTAGATTGAATCAATTCCAGGTTATTATCAGCAACGGTTAATTGCCAATCGTTTATTTTTACTTCATTAACAAAGTATTCAATCAGGCAAGTTGCTGATTTGCCCGCTCCAAACAGTAAAATATTTTTCATGCGGAAGCAAGATAATCAACATAAATAAAAAATGGCCGACTTAAAAAAGTCAGCCATTAATATTAATAAACCGTCCTTATAATAACTTACTGAATAGCATGAAATGATACATTAAAAACTCCGTTTTTCGCGGTTGTTGCCAGGGAATCGAATTTTGTTAATAGCAGGGTGCTTTTTATTTTTCGCAGCGGCAGATCCTGCACTTTGATTGACGAATTTTGCAAAATTTTTGCTGTGTGAGCGCTGGTTATCGCAACTATTAAAAAACACAGCTGAACAGATCCCTTTTTCATTTGTCTTAAAATATTTCTAGCCTTATTTAAAATGGAATGTGTAAACGATGGGTTAGGGATACTTGATTAAATTGTTCAACTAATATGCCAATGCAAAGGAATGTGGAAAAAACTAATAACTTTTTTGCTAACCGATGGTTAATTGCCGGAATAAGAAACACCAGAATCCTTTGAATTGATGACTGCAATTTTATATTGCACTTTTATTCCGCGCGGGCTTTTAGGAGCTTCCTGCATCAATGCAGAACCTGCGCCAACGTTATGGAAATAAACATTTTCCGTTTTGAATATTTTTTTGTTTGCCTGAACGTATTGAACTTCCACAACAACAAGATCGAGCGGATAAACGGAATGATTACTAACGGTTATCTGTAAGTTAGAAATACCGCCAAATGTTCCAACCGCATAATTGTTTGCGCTTAGCCCAACCATATCCGCAATGTTCGTTTTCAAAACAGCTTTATCGGAAATTTCATCATCACGGTGTGTTGCCGATCTGCGCGCTATGCCTGTTTTTTGATAAAAGTCGGAATTGGTGTCTGTCGCAGCATTCTGTGCAACAATAGGGATCTTTTTAGGCAGAATACTTTTTGTTTTTTGATCTTTTTTCTTCCCGTCAACAACTGTCATTTCTTTTTCAATATTTTGTACACCTGTTTGTGAAGCAGCTACATTCTTATTCTCAATTGTATTTTCCGGTTGTTTAATTGTATTGTCTTTCGCGAA